>DASYFA010000219.1:0-6646 GCA_036498705.1 Paenibacillus sp. | reverse complement strand
GGGCCAATGTGATCAGGCTGGCGATGTATGTTGGTGAGAACGGATATGGTACACCGGCTAATAAAGAGAAGATCAAGCAGAGCGTGATCCAGGGAATCGAATATGCGATCGCCAATGACCTGTACGTAATCGTAGATTGGCATGTGCATGCACCAGGGGACCCGAGGGCGGACATATATAGCGGAGCTATGGATTTCTTCAGAGATATTTCAGCGCTTTACCCGAATAATGAGCATATCATCTATGAATTGGCAAATGAACCTAGTTCGAACAATACAGACGGTCCTGGAATAACAAATGATGCTGCGGGATGGCAGGCTGTTAAGGAATATGCCGAACCGATCATAGATATGCTCCGTCAAGGCAACGCCGAGAACAATATTATTATTGTCGGTACTCCGAACTGGAGCCAGCGTCCGGATCTGGCAGCGGATGATCCGATTCAAGCGGATAACATCATGTATACGGTGCATTTCTACACAGGGACACATATGCCTGCTGCGGATAGCTCCGATAGATCGAATGTAATGAGCAATGCCAGATATGCGCTGGAGCACGGCGTCCCGATCTTTGTGACTGAATGGGGGACGAGTCAGGCGAGCGGGGACGGCGGACCATATCTGCAGGAAGCCGATCAGTGGCTTAGCTACTTGAATGAGAACAACATCAGTTGGGTGAACTGGTCGCTAACGAACAAGAACGAGACCTCCGCGGCCTTTATGCCGCTGGAACTCGGCAAGCAGCCGGCAACCAGCCTTGATCCCGGCAGTGATCAGGTCTGGTCCATTCCTGAGTTGACCGTGTCCGGTGAATATGTGAGGGCAAGAATCAAGGGGATAGCGTATGAGCCGATTAACCGGAATAAATACTCTCAAGTACTATGGGACTTTGATGATGGAACGACTCAAGGATTTGGGGTTAATGCAGATAGTCCGAATCCAGGGAGCATTACATTAAGCAACGTGGATGATGCTCTGCAGATTACTGGATTGAACGTGAGCACGGATACAAGCGAGGGCAATTATTGGGCTAATATTCGCTTATCTGCGGATGGCTGGGGGAAGGCCGCTAATATCCTGGGCGCAGAACAATTGTCTATGGATGTCATCGTAGACGAGAAGACGACAGTATCCATCGCGGCGATTCCGCAAGGACCTTCATCAGGATGGGCAAACCCGGAGCGGGCCGTACAAGTGAATGAAGATGATTTTGTACCGTATGGTGATAAATACAAGGCGGTTCTCTCCATCACGACAGAGGATTCTCCTGCACTCGAGACGATTGCCACAAGTACAGAAAATAATGTGATGAATAATTTGATTCTGTTCATTGGGGCGAAGGATACGAACGAAATCTCGCTCGACAATATTACAGTGACAGGCACCAAAGTGGAGTTGCCTGTCATTCATGCACCAAAAGGAACGGCCGCACTCCCTTCTGATTTCGAAGACGGTACACGACAAGGCTGGGACTGGAATCCGGAATCAGCAGTCAAGAGTCCGCTTACGATAGAGGAGATCCAAGGCTCGAAAGCTCTCTCCTGGGAGCTCGCTTATCCGGATGTTAAGCCTTCTGACGGCTGGGCATCTGCGTCTAGGCTGGAGTTATATAAGGATGGACTCGTTCGTGGAGATTATGATTATGTTAAGTTCGATCTGTATATTGAGCCTGAACGGGCAAGTGCGGGAGCGATGGCGATTAATCTCGTATTCCAGCCGCCTGGCGCAGGTTACTGGCAGCAAGCTCCAACGAGCTATAATATTGAGTTCGATCAGATGGCAGGAGCAGCGGTTACCGACTCCGTGTACCACTATCCGGTAAGTCTAAATATGCGTGAAATCAGCGGTATCGCAGACGACACGGAGCTGCGGAATATGATTCTTATTTTTGCAGATGTGAACAGTGATTTCGCGGGAAGATTGTACATTGATAATGTAAGATTTGCGGGAGAATCGGAAGTAGCAGTGCCGGCAGCTCCCGGTGGCCTGGAGGCTAAAGCAGGTGACGGATCCGTAGTACTGAACTGGGAGGTAGCTGCAGGTGCCCAATATTATATCGTGAAGCGTGCTGTTCAATCGGGCGGGCCTTATACGACAGTGGCAGCTCACGTTCAAGCAACGAGCTATAAGGATACCGGATTAAGCAATGGAACCACCTATTATTATGTAGTGTCCGCTGGCAACGAAGCGGGAGAAGGTGCGAACTCCGTGGAGAAACAGGCCACTCCTTATAATTCGAATAGCGGTGGAAGTAATAATGGCGGCAATCCTGGAAGTACATCTGGTAATAGCAGTAGTAGCGGAAATAGTGGCAGTGCCTCTTCGGGAACTTCGGGCAGTGAGATTATCGTCCTTCCTGAGCCGGACCAAGATGGCAAGATTACTGTAGAAATCGCCAAAGGGGCGGAGCAAGCAGTTATTGCTGCGAATGCAACAGGGATTAGCGATAAGACGGTTATTGTACTGAAGGGTGAAGATTTCATACTTCAGTTACCGGGGACAGTCTTCAAACAATTGCAGGCCCTGTTAACAGAAGAGCAATTAAAGAATGCGGTCATTACGGTTCAATTCAGCAGGATGACGGATGGAGACCGTTCTCTTCTGTTGGATCAGATCAATAGTCGCGAAGAAGTAGATGTACGTGCCGCGGGAGCCATTCTCAATTTCTCCCTATCTATCACCGCAGGGAAGGATGATCCTGTCCTGAAGCCAGAGCGATTTGTGCAGCCACTCATCATGACTTTAAATGTAGATGCGGGTGTGAATAAGGATTTGATCGGTATGTACCTCATCTCTTCCGACGGGCTTATTAAGTATATTGGCGGTACGACTCAAGATGGTAAGCTGGTGGCAGATCTGACTACGAACGGTGTATATGGACCGTTAAGCTATAATATGTCCTTCAGTGACGTTGCCGGAACGCATTGGGCGGTACCGGTACTGAAGCTATTGGCTGCGAAGCATATTATCGAGGGGACGGGCGCAGCTCAATTTGCACCTGATAAGCAGATCACACGTGCGGAGTTTGCTGCAATGATCGCCAGATCGCTACGGATCGAAGCAAAAGGTCAAGCGGAGACGACATTTACTGATATAGAAGCCGCAGACTGGTATGCTGAAGCAATTACGGCGATTAGTGAAGCGGGGATCGTGAATGGGCGTAGCGCTTCGAGCTTCGACCCTAGGGCAACGATTACCCGTGAGGAAATGGCAGCTATTCTGGTGCGCGCCTATGAGTACGGCAGGGGCAAGGGGAATATTGCAGAAGCTGTAGCGGAGTTCGCAGATCAAGCGAGCGTCAGCTCTTGGGCTCAAGAGGCTGTAGTAGAAGCGCATGCGCTTGGCCTTATTATGGGGCGGGCTAACGGACAATTTGCACCACAGAGCCAGGCTACTCGTGCAGAAGCTGCCCAATTGATTGCTAGATTGATTAACGCATAATCGGTGTCCAAATTTGCGGGAAGGGCTGCTCCAAGATCATATCTATGATCATGGGGCAGCCCTTGTTATGTGTAGGCGTAGTTACCGCGTCGCACATATTGTGCCAAGTCGGGAAGAGCCGCGCTATCGCTTCCGCTCAAAGTCTACCTTTATGTCCATGACCGCCGCCATTCGGCGCTACCCCACGTTGGGAGCTGCGCGGGGCGAAACGGCATATCGAACGGTGGTTGAAAGGTTTTATTCCTTGCACTGGGAACTGTGCGGGGAGAAACCGCCAGCAGCAAGAAGACAAAAGATGCAAAAGTGCATCTTTTGATCAGGGACACGCGGATAAAATTGAAAATTGATGCAGAATTGCAGGTTTTTCTAAAAATAGACGAATTCATTGCCAAAAACCTGCATTATTGCATCTTTTTCATTTAGTAGAGTAGGTAGGCTGGAAATGACTTCTTTCTATCGACTATTTTACAGTAGTGTGCTATTATAGAGTCCTGATAACGTGGTAACGAACTAAAGCGTTTGGACTGCAGTAATCATATAAAAGCAACCGAACTATAGGCAATATTACTTTCAGAATACAACGTTTGTTCGGATTATTGAGTATTTATGGGGGAGAGAGAATGATGAAGAAGACGGGATTAATTAGTTTAATCGTGTTAGCGATGTTTGTGGCTTTAGCCGGATGTGGTGCATCAGGATCAGGTAAGAATGAGAACAAGCTGGTGATCGGGATTGATGATCAATTTGCTCCGCTTGGCTTCCGGGATAAAGATAATAATATCGTAGGCTTCGATATAGATTATGCTAGAGCTGCCGCAGAGAAGATGGGTAAGGAAGCTGTGTTCCAGCCAATCGATTGGAAGGCTAAGGAATCTGAGCTTAAGAGTGGCCGGATCGACTTGATCTGGAACGGATATACGATTACAGATGAACGCAAAGCTATGGTGTTGTTCACGAAGCCTTATCTGGAGAATAGCCAGGTTATAGTTACGCTGGCGAACTCAGAGATTGCTGGGGTGAATGATCTGGCAGGCAAGGTTGTCGGCCTACAGGCTCAGTCTTCGGCTGCCGATGCGCTGGATGCCAACCCAATAAAAGACAAGATTAAGACGGTTTCTGAATTCTCAGATAATGTGCTGGCATTAAGCGACCTGAAGACGAAGCGCCTTGATGCGGTTATTATCGATGAAGTGGTAGCGCGCTACTATTTGTCGCAAGAGGAAGGGACATTCAAGATTCTGGATGAATCGTTGGCTCCTGAACTCTATGGCATCGGGGTGAAGCAAGGCAATGAAGAGCTGCTGAACAAGCTGCAGCAAGCACTTGATGATCTGAACAGCGATGGGACTGCGGCGGAGATTTCTAAAAAATGGTTCGGTGAGGATAAAGTGTTGAAATAGATCGGTGAGGAGACGCCTAATATGAGCTTGGACTACATCTTAGAGATCATTGGACCTATGCTGGAAGGCGTGAAAATGACCGTATTGCTGTTCTTTCTGGCCATAATCACGTCCATCCCGCTCGGATTCCTCGTCACCTTAATGGTGAAGAGCCAAATGAAGCCGCTGGCATGGCTGGCGCATACTTATATTTACGTTATGCGGGGTACACCTCTGTTGTTGCAAATGCTCGTCATTTGCTTCGGACTGCCTGTCATCCCGGGGATTGGACAATATTTGGTGATGGATCGCTTCGTCGCTGCTTGTCTAGCCTTTACTTTGAACTATGGTGCTTATTTTGCCGAGATCTTCCGCGGTGGCTTGCTGGCGATTGATCGGGGACAGTATGAAGCGGCTCAAGTATTAGGACTAAGCAAATGGCATACAACGACGAGGGTCGTGCTTCCGCAGATGTTCCGAATCGCTCTGCCTGCGGTAGCCAATGAATCGATTACCCTTGTGAAGGACACTGCTCTGCTCTATGCTGTTGCGGTGCCGGAGCTGCTGCATTTCGCCCAGACTGCGGTGAACCGCGACTTTACGATCGTGCCTTTCTTTGTAGCGGGGGTTATATATCTGTTGATGACGCTAGTGTTGACCTTGCTGTTCAAAGTACTTGAGCGGAAGCTCAAATTCGAATAAAAGGACGTAGAATCGTATGGCAATCATAGAGGTTATGAATCTTAGAAAATCGTTCGGTGCTGTAGATGTGTTGAAGGATGTATCCTTATCGGTCAATGCGCAGGAAGTGGTCGCCGTCATCGGTCCTTCTGGTTCAGGGAAAAGTACGATGCTGCGCAGCTTAGCTTATCTGGAGAAGATCAATGGCGGCTGCGTTCAAATTGGCGGGGAGTTTCTGGTCAAGGATGGAAATTACTCTGCCGCTCCCAAGGTGAAAGAGATTACGTCACGCATGGGAATGGTGTTCCAGCATTTTAATCTGTTCCCTCACTTGACGGTACGTGACAATCTGGAGCTTGCGCCCCGGCTAGTGAAGAAGCTTCCCGCCGCAGAGCTGCGTGATAAAGCTTCGGTATTGCTGGAGAAGGTCGGACTGCTTGATAAGGCTGACGTCTATCCGGCTAATCTATCTGGTGGGCAGAAGCAGAGGGTGGCGATTGCACGGGCGCTGATGATGAGTCCAGAGATTCTACTCTTTGATGAGCCGACATCGGCACTTGATCCGGAGCTGACTGGCGAGGTGCTCGAAGTAATGAAGCAGCTTGCTGAAGAGCATATGACGATGATCGTTGTCACCCATGAGATGGGCTTTGCACGCGAAGTAGCGGATCGGGTCATGTTCATGGCAGACGGCGAGTTCATTGAAGAGGGAACGCCGGAGCAAATATTCGATCATCCACAGCATGAGCGGACAAAGGCTTTTTTAACTAGAGTAATATAGGGATAAGATGTGTAAATTGGCTGTTTGGGTAAAATCATACAACGGGGCGCCGCGGGGTGCTTCGTTTTTTGCTATGGGGAGAATTTGCACTTGGTTATATCTTGAGGTGACTATGTCGGTTATAATGATTAATCATTATTAGGTAGTTCAAAAAGTCCACTTTTGATCACGAAGTAACACAGAGAGCTTATTCGACATCGAATCTTGAATTCAGCCGGGTCTAAGCGAATGCTTACGAAGTCATGTTTCCTCTGGAAACATCTCAGGTACTCACGTACCCAAAACGTACGCTCCGTTCCTCAGACCCTAGCTTCATCCAATCTTCTCGGTGCTGAAAACCGTACTTTTTGAACACAAACTTCAAG
>DASYFA010000218.1:0-4222 GCA_036498705.1 Paenibacillus sp. | reverse complement strand
TGTACAAGTCCTTTGAGACGACGAACTTCCTGCAGCGATGCCGTTAGAGATTCCTCAAGGATGGCGTGGTCCTCTTTGCCCCAGCGGTGAAGTAAATTTATATGGCCCTCCAAAATCGTAATCGGAGTCCGCAGTTCATGTGACGCATCGTCTACAAATTGTTTTTGCTGACGGAAGGATTCTTCTAGCTGATCCATCAGCTCATTGAATAGACGGGCAAGCTCTGATATCTCATCTCCGTTTTCAATATTGGTAACTCGTTCATGAAGTCCTTTTTGTTTTACATTTTGAATAGTGCCTGCAAGCGCCCTAACCGGTCGCAGAAATTGCTTAGCTATCGCCCACCCGGCTAACGCACTGATGCATACGGCTAATATCCCCCCAACAACCATGACCCATAGTAAGGTATCGTTAAAATGGCTAAAAGTCTCCAGACCTGTTGCAATTTCTATAGTTCCCTGTCCAGCTTCTAAAGCAAAAGGGCTTCTATAAACCAGGAGCTGATCTTCATCACGCCTGACATTCTGCAAATATTCACCTGTACTTTGGGACGGTGTAATCCATCTCGGATCAAAGTTGTTCGTGACAAGTAATAGCTCATTTCCTTTATGATCCATAATCCGGATCATCTGGTTTTTGCCCAGTAGATTCTTCATATAAGAATTCGTCTCAGGCAGTTTCACGGATTCCGCTGATTCGGTCTTATCCTGCAGATAAGTCTGAACCTGAGACATCATTGTATGAAGCACATCCTGCTCCTGTTTCATCATCCACTGCTTCAGCACTAGGTATTGGGCAAAATTATACGTAGTAAACAGAAGGAAAATGAGCAGCGATGCTCCTATCATCAGCTTCCAAATAACCGGCAAACGTTTCACCCAATAAGTTATTCGCTTCATTATCGCATCACGTATCCTATTCCGCGGACGGTTTGAATAAAGCTCTCTTCGCCTGGAAGATCAAGCTTATTACGCAAATATCTCACATATACATCCACTACATTCGTCTCTACCTCTGAATCATATCCCCAGACCAGATCCATTAGCATGTCCCTTGTTTGCACTAGGTTCGGATGCTTCATAAATATGGCCAGAAGGTCGAATTCACGTTTGGTTAGATCTATAACTTCACCTCGGCGGGTCGCCAGTCTTGCATCCAGGTCCATCGTTATGTCTTTAAAAGAAATAACTGAATGGTCCTGATGTACTTCAAGTTCAATTCGCCGAAATATAGCACGCATACGGGCAAGAAGCTCTTCGATATCGAATGGCTTCGCGATATAGTCGTCCGCGCCACTATCTAGACCCGATATCCGATCCTCTAGTCCATCTCTAGCAGTCAACATGATCACAGGCGTGCTTTTTAGCGCACGAAGTCTGCGGCATACTTCAATCCCATCAAGCTGTGGAAGCATGATATCCAGCAATATCAAATCCCAATCCTCAGATAAAGCCAACTGCAAGCCGCTGCTTCCATCGTAAGCCGTTTTCACAAAAAAATGCTCATGCTCGAGCTCTAACTGAATAAATCGGACCAGACTCTTTTCATCTTCTATAATAAGTATCCGTTTCATCTTCTACTCCTCCTGCAACAGCCTATCTCAAACTTATTATAAAATTAATCCATGAGAAATTGATGAGAGCTTCCAAATCCATCCGGTCGTTGTTCGGCATTTCTGTACTGCTTGGGGGTCATGCCGGTGAATTTTTTGAACACTTTAATGAAATAGCTCTGATCGTGAAAATTAAGCCAGGAGCCAATATCCGATATTGGATATTGGGTAAGTGTCAGCAGCTTCATCGCTTCGTGAATTCTCTCC
The DNA here is from genome assembly GCA_036498705.1 of Paenibacillus sp. Lineage (GTDB taxonomy): Bacteria > Bacillota > Bacilli > Paenibacillales > Paenibacillaceae > Fontibacillus. The sequence continues at coordinate 2,403 of DASYFA010000218.1, read as the reverse complement.
CGTTGAATGTATTCACTGATGGAGACGCCTACCTTTTTCTTGAACATGCTGGATAAATAATTGGGACTTAGAAAGCTTAACCCAGCCAGCTGTTCCAGCGTAATATCCTCGTAAAGATGGTCGCTGATATAGTGCTGGCAGGCCTGAATCGGAGCGGAGTAACGCTGCTCATTCAGATTCGCTACACGACGGGTAAATTCGGTCACGGCCTCTTCGATGGCAGCATTTATCCCCGAGATCTGCTCCTCTTCCTCCAATTGCTGAATGTAGAAATCATTTAGCGTTAGCGCTGCCTCCTCGTTCAAGCCTCCTTCAATCGCTGCACGACAGATCAAGGCTATGCCAATAATCATGATGTTCTTCTCGCTTCTGAGCTGGCTTCGTCTCGATAATGTACCAAGCTCCTTTTCGCCAATGATCGTAAAATTGGATAGATCCTTGACTTTATCTAGCCTTCCCTTCTTGACGTAATCGAGCAGCACTCTTTCGTAATATAGATTGGAATGGAAGATCAGATTCCTTCTTCCACTTAATATCTCAAGCTCAGGCTCAGGCTTAGCCTTAGGCTCTGTATCTGGGATCACGTCAGGACTCATCCTGACGACGAAGGAGGGATCAAGCTGTATCTGATAGAGCATATAGTAAGACAGTAGGCTCACGGAGAGCAGATGTTCATATCCCATGGTTGGAAATGATTGATAGAACTCGATCAGATGTCGGATATTAGAGAAGCCCTGCTGCGAAAGTTCATTGATGATATCAACATTCGTACTATCCAACTCACTATTTAAACAGGGACCAACCACGATCTTACCCACAGCCTGCCCTTGATTCTCCAGATTAATATAGAAGAATTGCAGATAGCTTAGTGAGAAAAAAATCGGACAGTCGTTTCGGCCCTGGGACAAGTAACCCTTGATCCGTTCCTTCAGCGCCATATAATACGGACTATTATGCACGCTGCCTACGGCATACTCAGCTTCGAATTCCCCCTGGCTGACATAAAGGACCGATAACCCATGAGCTTGATGAAGGTGATGACAAATGTATTTAATTTCTTCAATGGATAGCTGCATATTCTTCTCCTAGATTCTTGTGAAATAAAGCGCTTTTATAGATGTGAAAATAATACTATTAATCGTAGAAAAGAGCAATAATTATAATTAAATAATAAATATAATCAAATTGAATTAAAGTTATTCTAATTTAGGAGGAACCCATGATGGAACTTGAAAATAAAATTGTGATCGTTACCGGAGCAGGAAGCGGCATCGGAAGAGCCAGCAGCTTGAAAATGGCTCGCGAAGGGGCCAAATTGGTACTCGTTGATTTCAATACAGCAACAGGAGAAGAAACATTAAAGATGATTCAGGAGCAAGGCGGTGAAGGGATATTTGTCCAAGCTGACGTATCTAAGAGCGAAGATGTACAGCGCTACGTTAATACGGCAGTCGAAACTTATGGCCGCATCGATGCATTCTTTAACAATGCCGGAGTTATCCAAAAGTTCTCCCTTCTGACCGATATTGAAGAAGCAGAATTCGATCGCGTCGTCGCGATCAATTTGAAAGGCGTATTTCTTGGCCTGAAATATGTATTGAAGGTCATGGAGAAGCAAGGAAGCGGTTCGATCATCAATACAGCTTCTACCGCTGGAGTTCGCAGCGAACATAGTGTAGCCGCTTATTCTGCAACAAAACATGCGGTAATTGGTCTTACCCAAGGTGCTGCCCTGGAATATGTGAAAAAGGGAATCCGCGTCAACGCGATCTGCCCAGGTGGCGTAGAGACCACTTTGACCAAGAGCGTTGGAGAGCAATTCATGACAGGCGGCTATGTACCAGAAGAAGTGGGCAACATGCGCATCGGCCGTTTTGCACAGCCTGAGGAAATGGCCGAAGTCGTCTCCTTCCTCGCGTCCGATCGTTCCAGCTATATGGTTGGCTCTGTAGTCCTCGTCGATGGCGGCTTGACCCTGTAATAAATGCGAGGGACAAGCAACATAGGAATGAACAAGCCAGGAATATAAAATGAAGTGGGGCTGTCTCAAAGTCGATGTTCTGACTTAGAGACGCCCCTTTTGAATTTAGCCTGATTACTCGGTCATTTTTGACCGTTAGCGTTGATCCTTTAATATTCTGCTCCTGTAACGGACAATTATGTCCATTACAAGAGGGAAAGTCGCGAAAAACCGCATTTTTTGCTTCTAATGGTCAAAAGTGTCCCTTAGAAGATTGACATTATATTTATCGTGCTCTAACGGTCATTTTTGACCGCATGATAAGTGAGATCACTCTATCGATGCTGCTCATAGCGATTCGCTTCGCTAATCTGCTTAATTGCTGCTAGCTCTTCTTGGGTTAGAGAAGGAGTATTGGCTGCAGCAATATTCGCAAGCAATTG
>DASYFA010000217.1:0-7803 GCA_036498705.1 Paenibacillus sp. | reverse complement strand
TAACCCGAAGGTCGTAGGTTCAAATCCTGCCCCCGCAATTAGCTTCAATTTTATAGTGTGGAGCCGTGGTGTAGAGGCCTAACATGCCTGCCTGTCACGCAGGAGACCGCGGGTTCGAATCCCGTCGGCTCCGCCATTATTTTTATTACTTCATCTCAGATTTACTTATGAGAGCCATTAGCTCAGTTGGTAGAGCACCTGACTTTTAATCAGGGTGTCGAAGGTTCGAGTCCTTCATGGCTCACCAGTTATATATTTTATGCGGACGTGGCTCAGCGGTAGAGCATCGCCTTGCCAAGGCGAGGGTCGCGGGTTCGATTCCCGTCGTCCGCTCCATCTAAATATGCGCCCTTAGCTCAGCTGGATAGAGCGTTTGACTACGAATCAAAAGGTCAGGAGTTCGAATCTCTTAGGGCGCGCCATTTATAAGCCGGTGTGGCGGAATTGGCAGACGCGCGCGACTCAAAATCGTGAGGGAAACCGGGGGGGTTCGAGTCCCTTCACCGGCATCATAGTATCACAAGAATGTTCTTTAGGAGATAACCTAAAGAGCTTTTTTTGTATTTGCTAAGGTTCTGGAGGGAAAAATGGATAAAATCCAATACCTATCACAGTTCAATTTAATGCATGCATTATCTGAAGAAGACTTAATTGTTATGGATGAGCTCACCTTAATTACGACCTATCTCCCAAAGACGTTTATACAAACCCCGGAATCATTTCAAGAAAAGTTGTACTTCGTCAAAAAGGGAAAGGTTCGCTTATACCGGATCAACCCCGAAGGGAAGCAATTTACGTTGGACATATTAAGTGAGGGAAATGTTTTTGGCGAATTAAACGGCCTCTCACTGGGAACCCGGGACCTGTTTATTGAAACGATCGTGGAATCTGACATCTGTATGATCGATCAGAAGCGATTCGAGAATTTCCTGGTCGAACATCCGCGGTTTATGCTAAATATGTTAAAAGTTCTAAGTGAACGCTTAGTGTATATGAGCAGTCTCGCTCAAAACCTCGCACTTGGGAGACTTCATGAGAGAATTATGCATATTTTTCAAAGGCTTTCCCGTCAGTTCGGGGTTAAGTGTGACCAACGAGATAAAGATTACTATAGGATTGATACCCCATTATCGCATCAGGAAATCGCTCACCTTGTTGGTGCATCAAGGGAGGCTGTTACACTTGCATTACAGGAGTTAGCAGAAGCGAAAGCGATCAAGACCGATTTTCGGACAATTTATATACACTGCGAGCATTTGGACGTTGAATATAAATAAGAAGTTGTTATCCACATTACATCTTCTCACATGAAATGCTAGTATGCTTTGGATAGTAAAAAGGCTTGCAGCAAGCCTTGTCGCAGTAACTTTTACTTACCAACGCATAAGGCAGGTGATTACTATCGATAAAAAACAATCATTTCCCGCTATAAATACCTATATAGGTAGAAAAGGAGCAAGGAAGGTTAGCGAGATTCATCCAGAATTACTCCAATTGTTGCAGCAAGGAAGGTTGGAGACGGTAAACTTGACTGAATGGCTGGCGATCGACCATATCTCCCTGCTGCTTCAAGTATTGGACGAGATGGGGCTAGAACAGCACTCAAAGTCGATGTTATCCGATTTGGAAAGTATTCCTCCAAAGATTATGAAGATGATCCCGGGTATTGCCGGTGAGTGGCTTCGTCTACTGAGCCCAATGCCAGAGCTCAAACGAACCGAAGTCATGGACAGACTTTCCACACATCGTTCGGATAGCGTTAGATGCTGGGCTGCCTACATTATAGGCTTGGATGAGCTTACGTTAGATCAGAAATTGCAGAGAATCCGTTTGTTTGCTGCCGATGAGCATTTTGGTGTACGTGAAATCGCATGGATGGCTATCAGGGAGCATGTGACGCAAGAGCTTAAGGAGGCTATTCGAATGCTTGCCGACTGGGTTCATGACGATAATGCAAATATTCGAAGATTTGCTATTGAAGTGACACGCCCTCATGGAGTATGGGCCAAGCATATAACCGCTCTGAAGGAGAATCCGGGTTTAGCACTTCCACTGCTTGATATCGTTAAATCAGACCCTTCAAAATACGTCCAGGATTCTGTAGGAAACTGGTTGAACGATGCCGCAAAATCAAGGCCGGAATGGGTTGTTCTAATTTGCCAGACGTGGGAGGAGCAATCTCGAACGAGGGAAACGATGCGAATCCTGAAACGAGCTCAGCGCAGTTTTAATAAATAATGGTAGTTCAATGGCATTATACTTACAAACAGTAAAGCTTTCATGGATTGAAAAATCCGTGAAGGCTTTTTTTGTTTTCGTACTAACTAACCCTGCGCTAATATTGCGGTCTATGAAGTCATCATCCCCTCCAAGAAAGGTAATGACACTTATTATTTCAAGGCTTGGGCAGAATTAGATGGCGCACTAAAAAAATCCCTATACAACCTTAATAACACGTGTTATACTCTTGCCGAGGTGCTAATATGGGAAAAAAGAGAATTACCAGCCACGATGTGGCCCGGTTGGCCGGCGTATCCCGCAGCGTAGTATCCGCGGTGCTGAATGCGACTCCCGGAATTGGGGTCAGCGCGGAGACAAGGGAGAAGGTGCTGGCTGCGATCCGCGAGCTGGACTATCATGTGGACGCCCAGGCGCGCAGCATGAAGACGGGACGCAGTATGACACTGGCTGCCTTTGGCGACACCCGTCATCCGCTGTTCATCCGCCTGTTGGAGGGTATGCAGCGGGAATCCGAGGCTAGAGGTTATCATATTCTGCTGTGCTCACCAGGATATAGACAATCAGGAGAAGCGAGGAATGAGCTGCTGGATCTCTACCATCAGCGAAAGATCGACGGAATCGTTACACTGGATAGCACAAGCTATCGCAGCAAGGAATGGGCTACGAAAGTCAAAGCTGCAGGTGTACCATACGTATCGGTTGAAGGCTATGCGGAGACAGCAGGGGTATCTTCCGTGCTGGCTGATTATAAAGGCAGTGTAACGATGGCGCTGGACTATTTGTTGAAGCGCAACCCTGATATGGAGGCGGCCCCGCTATATGCTGAGGTCTACGGAGCACCTGCAGGTCGTGTAATATGGGCGGAGAAGATGCGCAGAGACGCTTATATGGACTGGTGCCGCAAGTATAGCTTGAGTCCGGAGGTCTCCCGTCATGAAGAGAAGGAAGGCCAGGTCAATTGGTTGGAATGGCTTGAGGGTGTAGCCAAAGGCGGAGAAATGCTGCCTCCAGTGCTTGTTAATTGGTCCAATGCGGTTCCCGATCTTTACCGGGCGGCAGTCAGCTTGGGTTTGCACATCGGTGATGAGCTAAAGATCATGGCCACGGACAATATGATTCAGGGCCATCGTCTAAGTCTTCCCACACTAAGCTGCGTAGAGATTCCCTATGTAAGCATGGGGGAGGAAGCGGTGCGCTGTGTGTTGGGACAAATAGAGCAGGAACAGGAACTGTCAGAAAAGGTATGGCTGCCGGCCATTCTGAGACCGGGTGAAAGTGCGTAACAGGTTGTGCAAGTGAAAAAGATGGCGAAGATATACTTAGTTCTTCATCAGGTATAAAATGCGGTCCCACTTTGTGGGTAACCGCTTATTTCATAGCATATAACACGTGTTATAAACCAAAGGAGGAGAAGTGGATGTTTTGGACGGAAGAGAAGTTGGAAGCGCGCATTAAGGAATTGGAGACCTATCGTTACCGAGAAGCTATACAATTGGTGGAATGGCAGGTACAAGAGGATGAGGAGGGAGCCAATGGAAAATATCCTTCGCAGCCTGCTGGCCAATCCGTTATCCGCCTGGGGGAACACTGGACCGGTCGTGACCGTTATTTGTGGATGTACAAGCGGGTGGATGTGCCGGCGGACTGGAAGGGCCGGCAAATTGTAGGCCGCTTTGATTTCGGACGGACAGGGGGAGGCAACAATAGCGGATTTGAATCGCTGCTGTTCCTGAACGGGAAGCCGTATCAAGGCGTGGATTCCAATCACCAGGAGGTGTTTCTCGAGGAGGATGCTGCGGGAAGCACATTGGATTTTGCCTTTCGTCTGTGGTCTGGTCTTGAAGGTGGTGGGAAGCCAACGCCACAGGAGCATCGCATCAAGCTGGCAGAGCTGGCTTGCTTGGACGATGCGGCGGATCATCTATACTTCACGGGTCGGGCTGTACTTGCCGTCAGCAGGCAGCTAGCGGACAGCCAGCCGGAGAAGCAGGAGCTGATCACAGCGCTGAATCGTGCGTTTGCAGAGCTGGATTGGGCGAGGCCCGGCAGCGCGGCTTTCTATGCCTCTGTCGCCGCCGGTAATGCCTTGCTGCAGACGAAGCTGGCGGCGATGAAGCGAGAGCATCCGGTTACGGTTACGGCAATTGGCCATACCCATATCGATGTCGCCTGGCTGTGGCGGCTGACCCATACGCGGGAGAAAGCAGCGCGTTCCTTCTCCACCGTCCTGAGGCTGATGAAGCAGTATCCCGAGTACATCTTCCTGCAGACCCAGCCGCAGCTGTACGACTATATCAAGCAGGACTATCCAGAGATTTACGCCGAAATTGCTGAGCGCGTCAAGGAAGGGCGTTGGGAAGCTGGCGGGGCGATGTGGCTGGAGGCGGATTGCAACCTGACGAGCGGCGAATCGCTGGTTCGTCAGATTCTGTACGGTACGAAGTTCTTTCGCGAGGAATTCGGCGCGGAGTGCAAATATCTCTGGCTGCCAGATGTGTTCGGCTACAGCTGGGCGCTACCGCAGATTTTACGCAAATCAGGCATCGACACCTTCATGACGACCAAAATCAGTTGGAGCCAATACAATCGTATGCCGCATGATACGTTCCGTTGGAGAGGCATAGACGGTACCGAGGTGCTGGCCCATTTTATTACGACGCCGGAAGGGCCCGAGTCCAACGCTTGGTATTATACATACAACGGGCTGATCGAGCCGTTCTCCGTGCAGGGCATCTGGGACCAGTACGGGGACAAAAATCTGAACCGGGAGCTGCTGCTGTCCTACGGGTATGGCGATGGCGGCGGCGGAGTTAACCGTGAGATGCTGGAAATGCGCCGCAGACTGGATGAGATTCCAGGAGTTCCAAACGTGAAGACGGGGCGGGCCGATGAGTATTTTGAACGGTTGCAGAGAACGATTGAGAGCACTGACGAGTATGTCCACACATGGGATGGAGAGCTGTATCTGGAATTCCATAGAGGCACATATACGAGCCAGGCATATAACAAACGGATGAATCGGAAACTGGAGCTGCTGTACCGGGAATCCGAATGGCTGCAAGCGATGCTGGCTGCGGAGACGGGAGATTTCTCCAGGTATCCGGCTCAGCAGTTATACGAAGGCTGGAAAATCATTCTGCGCAACCAGTTCCATGATATTATTCCTGGCTCATCCATCCGCGAGGTATATGAGGATTCCCGAGCAGAGTATGCGGAAGCGCTTCGGATCGGCGAGGAAGCCGCCGCTTCGGCTAAGGCGGGTCTAATGTCCTTAAACGGAGGAAGAGATGAAATAGAATATACAGTGTTCAATGGTGCCTTCTATAACCGGGGTGATCTTGTTATATTATCGGATGCGGAGTGCCTAGACAGGGAATGGAGAGACGGAAACGGGCGCGTGCTGCGTTCTCAAAGACAGGGAGACATATGGCTGATCGAGGTTCCTGATCTTCCTATGATGGGGTCTGCAATCCTAAAAGCCCGTCCGGCTGAGCCAGCCCAACAGGATGTGCCATTCCACTGGGAAGATTCCCGGCTGACTACTCCATTTTATGTTCTCGAATGGAACGGGTCGGGACAAATAACCCGCATTTATGACCGGGAAGCGGAACGGGAAGTACTCGCGACGGGAGAGTACGGCAATGTGCTGCAGGTGTTCGAGGATAAGCCCAAAATGTACGAGGCATGGGATATTGATCTGTTCTATCAGGAGAAAATGCGGGAGATTACGGATTTGCAGTCTATGTCCTTGATTGAGAGCGGACCGTTAGCCGCTGTACTGGAATTGAAATGGGGCTATATGGACTCTACCATTAGCCAAAAGGTTAAGGTGTACTCGGGAAGTCGGAGGATCGACTTCGAGACGCTGGTCGATTGGCACGAACGGCAGCAGCTGCTAAAGGTGGCGTTCCCGGTGGCGGTAAGATCTACGGAGGCCACATACGATATTCAATTTGGCAATGTGAAGCGGCCGACTCACTGGAATACAAGCTGGGACTATGCGCGCTTCGAAAGTGTAGGACATCAATGGGCCGATTTGTCGGAGCGTGGATATGGCGTGAGCCTGCTTAATGACTGCAAATATGGATACGACATCAAGGATCATGTAATGCGGCTGTCATTGATCAAGTCAGCGACGGAGCCAGATTGGCAGGCTGATCAGGGCGAGCACCGATTCACTTACTCACTGCTGCCGCATTTGGGAGATTGGGCCGCCGGACGGACGGTGGAGGAAGCATGGTCGCTGAATAATCCGCTGCAGGCGGTGCAGGGAGGATATGCCGCCGGAGCCGGCAGGTCGCTGATCCGGACGGATGCCGAAGGCATCGCGATTGATGCGGTGAAGCTGTCAGAGCAAGGCGACGGTCTGATCGTCCGACTACACGAATATCTGGGTGGACGTAGTGAGGCCACATTAACTAGCGATTACCCGTTCTACTCCTGGCAGGTATGCGATCTGATGGAACGCCCGCTAGCGGAAGCAGTGGACGGTTCGGAGATCCGCCATGTGTTCAAGCCTTATGAAATCAGCACATTTCTAGTGAAGTTCTCTGGATAACAAGGAATCTTCAACCTGCTTATTTTGACAAAAGGAGAGATAACCATGTTAATAGGTAATAACGAGAAGCTGATCATGATTGGCGACTCTGTGACAGATTGTGAGAGGGCGCGTCCTTATGGAGAAGGTCTATTTGGAGGAATTGGAAAAGGATATGTCATGATGGTAGACGCTCTGATCCAGTCGGTATATCCTGAGCGAGGCATTCGGGTCACGAATATGGGCGCGAGCGGCAATACGATCCGGGATTTGCAGCAACGGTGGACAACAGATGTACTAGACTTGAAGCCAGATTGGCTGTCTATTATGATTGGGATCAACGATGTATGGAGACAATTTGATACTCCGTATATAACAGAGGGACATGTATATCTTGAGGAATATGAGTCGACGCTTAGAAATTTAGTAGAATCGACGCTTCCCTCTTTGAAAGGACTTATCCTTATGACCCCGTATTATCTGGAGCCTAACTCAAATGATCTGATGAGAGCGGCCATGGATCGGTATGGATCTGTCGTGAAGCACGTTGCCGATGATTACGGCTGTTTGTTCGTTGATACACAGCAAGCATTTGCATCTGTGCTTGAGTCCATTTACCCGGCGACGATAGCATGGGATCGGATTCATCCGAATGCTGTCGGCCATATGGTATTGGCCAAAGCCTTTCTAAACGTCATTGGCTTCGATTGGAACAAGGCCTCGCATTAAGCGGGGCCGTTTTTTTATTCGTGTGATACGAGATCAGGATTTCCCCCGGTAAAATCGTTCTTCTCCCCGGTTTTCGCTTATTTTAGATTGCGATATGTTTAGGGGGCAATATGCTTAAAAAATGTAAGCGAATACAGGGGGGCTATACATGTCTATGATGCAACACCACTTTCATTGGACTTACGAAGGCGATGGTGTTCAGACGGAGATTACGACGGAGACTCCTGAAGCTGGGGTGGAGCTTGTTCACATCCGAATCAGCCTGGCAAAGCCAGCCATACCATCGTGTATTCAAT
>DASYFA010000216.1:0-2861 GCA_036498705.1 Paenibacillus sp. | reverse complement strand
GTTTCATACGGGCCAGAAATTGACGCTACTCGCTAAAAGGCCGCAAAAATAGAAGCATCCCGGCTAATACTCGTTTGACACGTTGCAACACTCTTTTTACGGTGCTTTCTGTACAATTGGACAAGCGATATTAAATTAATGACTGGGGTGACTCGTCTGATGCATGTAAATATCCGTAAATCGGTTTCACTGATGTTGAAAATATTGCTATGTACAGGCATTCTGCTCCCGTCCGGATTTGAAGCTCAGGTGTTCATCGCCCGAACGATGGCTGCACCGACTCAAGTCTCATGCACTCAAGCAGTAGCTCCTGACGGGCTTAAGCACTTTGCCGAAGAAACGATTCATCGTCTGTCAACCACGAAGCCATTCGCACATTGGAAGAATGCCAAAACGGTCATTGAGCCGCTGGGGCCAGGAACACGTAGCTGGCTTGTTACTGTATGCTCCGATGCGCAAGGCAACTCCGCTGTAGAACACTCAACTTCTGCCGGATACCTGATTATTTCCGTAACGGACCAGGGCGAATATAAGTTGATCGAGTATGGGACAGGCAAGGACTCCATATTCTCACCATCTGCCTTGAGATCTGGTCTTGACCATATCGGTATCAAACCTGATTCCAATCCCGATCTCCTAGTCGTTCCGCTCTATGCTGGACCTACTATAGTAGAGTGGGGTATTGGCAGTCGCAAGAAGGAAGACCTCACTCATTTCCTAAATGCGCACAATGGTGAAGATTTACCGGAAACGCCGCAGAGCTTCGCCAAACAAGCCGCTAAATTTACACCTCCCGGCTCTGCCGCCGGGAGTCATCATAATACAGATCTGACGCCAGCCGCTCAGGCCGTGCAAACAGCAGTTCAATTTGATCCATATGATAATATTATGTGGATGACTAGCAAGGCTCTAGACATTAGCCCAGAATCATTTGAACAGATTATTACCGCCAATAAACGTATTGTATATGTCTCTTCCGGCGGTGACCGCACTTATTCCGTTCCATTGCCCGTATTCGGTTATCAATTCTGGGAACAGTCCAAATCCGATACTGCTGCCACTGTCTCATCAGCCTCGATCTACGTACAGAGTGGAACAGAGTCTTCACCGCGCTGGATTTCTCTAGAATCCATGCTTAACACGGGCAAATTCGTTATTTACTAACTTAACTTTCCCCTCCCCTACCGCCATTTAACACGGCAGGGGAGGGGAAAATAATAAACAAGCTGCCAAGTTGTTTGGCAGCTTGTTCTATTTATACATTTCAAGAAGAGGTATCTCTTCTTATACCTTTTATGCGAAGCCCCTTAATCCGCCATTCCTTGGCACGAAGACGATAGAACGGAATTTGACGAAACCAGAGCGAGATTGAGAATGGGATCATTCCGAACCAGGTCTGTGCCCAGCTTGGTTTACTATGGGAACGCTCACGCCTAACCTCTTTCGGCGTCTCAACATAATCAACCACCCGTTCGGTAATGTATCTTACCAGTTCATCACTTTTGGTAGTCATGGGTTCCACCTTCCTTTTCGAATCTTGAATTGAACATCACTATAAGTGTAGTTTGCTCCATAATCCGATGAAATAAACTTGGAACTGTATTCGAGGGAGATGCATGTTTTCGCCCATTTACGCTCAATATAGATGAAGAGGTAGTTCAAAAAGCCCGCTTTTGATCACAGACTAGAAGAAAAACGGAAAACTTGAAAGGTGAGATCATGAGAAGAAAACTATCTGTCCTGCTCACCGCGGCTCTCATGCTCATTAGTTTATGGGGCGACAGTACCCCAGTCTCGGCAGATGTGAATGACTTGAGATACGCCTTTCCCGAACCGGTTATATTAATCGATGTCGGACATGGCGGAATTGATGGAGGTACTTCCTATGGAGATATCCTTGAGAAGGACATCAATCTTGATATCAGCCGCAGATTGTATATACTTCTAAGAAGCCATGGGTATCGCACAATAATGAACCGAACTGGTGATTACGCCCTGAGTGATGAGAATCGCTGGTTGAATAGCCGTTCACGGCATATCCGGGACCTGGCTCAGCGGAAGGAACTTAGTGAGCAAGTACCGGCTTCAATGGTCGTTAGCATGCATGTGAATTGGGGCCGTAACAAATCGCGACACGGGGCTCTGGTACTTCATCAGAACGACGGCCGAAGTGCTCTTCTTGCTTCCGCCATCCAGGATTCACTTGACACTCTATACAATAGCCATCGCTTACCTGAAGTTGGCGAACCCTTCTATTTGCTAAGACATATCGATTCACCTGCAGTCATCGTAGAGACTGGATTTATCAGCAATGCCGAAGACCGCGCCATGCTTACAAGCAAACGCGGTCAACAGAAAATAGCCGAGGCGATTTACGCCGGAATTGTTCACTATTTTACGGTAATGTAACCCCGAGTCCCGGATTTCCGGGACTTTCTTCTGCTTGGGCAACATCCAGTATCCCTATAAAGTGTATACCCTTCTGCTTCATTTCCGGAATTTGACGCTTCAACGCCTCAGCTGTTGCGAGCCCACCAACCCCAACATGACCGATCGTGACGCAGGGGCTCTGCTGTTGAAGCCGTTCCTGCACCTTCCTAAGCTGCCCTGTCACATGACTAACCGAATGGACATCATCGAGAAAAATGTGATTTTGAAGCCTAGGCATCCCTTTCTCATCACATATTTCACCTACAATCGAGTGATAATTCGTCTTGCTATCAACGAAGAATAGGCCATGTTCCTTGCATACTTCCAGGATCACCCCCATAATTCGCTTGTCGCCCGTAATTTTTGAGCCCATGTGATTATTGATTCCCACGGCATAAGGTACATTCTTAATGGCTGCCTCCACTTTCTCC
>DASYFA010000215.1:0-6343 GCA_036498705.1 Paenibacillus sp. | reverse complement strand
CAAAAATATAGGGTGATACAGTAATAACCAACTCTCCAACAGCAAAGATAACCGTTAATACAGCTACTTTGCCGCGGCGACCGATTCGCTTAAAATAATTAGCGGTCAATAGTACAAAGGGATATAGGAATAACCCTGTCTCAAGCAGAAACTCCAAAAACGTAAACCTCATGGCATAGAGAGGATAGAGCAGTAAGTACAAAACTGCAAGTATAATCCCTTCCCCCAGCTTGCCATACAGCATGAGCGCGAAGAGGGGCAATATCCCGAAGTTAATAGGTATCCCACTCCATACGTAGCTAGGAAATAACGAGCATAGCAGCATGCTGAAAGTACATGTGTAGATCAATCCCATAGAGTAAGCCGTCTGACAAGTCTTACGACCATTGCGCTGAGGAATTCTAGAAGATTTCTCATATAGAAGCGGGAACAAAAAAGCAGGCAGACAAGCGATTAGAACTTGCAACAGAATCTCCCTGAACTCAACCATCTTCTCCCTCCTCAGGCGGAAGAATACCAATATATCATTGATTAAATCATAGCCGACAATGTTTTACAATATTTCTTATTTCAGATAAACGCTAACAACTTTCAAGAATGTCTATAATATGTGATATCCTAATAAAATAATGATGAAATAATACAAAATACAATTAGGAAGTTCAAAAAGATCGGTCAAAAGCGAATGAGAAAGGAAAAATAGATGAGCAAATATGAAGTAATCGTAATCGGAGGAGGTCCTTCAGGGTTAATGGCATCCATTGCTGCGGCGGAGCAAGGAGCCTCCGTTGCCCTACTCGATAAAGGAGATAAGCTGGGGAGAAAGCTGGGGATATCCGGAGGAGGCCGCTGTAATGTAACGAATGCCAAGGAGATCGATGAATTGATTCAGTACATACCAGGCGGTGGTAGATTTCTCTATAGCGCCTTCTCCCTGTTCAACAATCGTGATATCATCGCCTTCTTCGAGAACTTAGGGATTGCACTAAAGGAAGAGGACAACGGGCGAATGTTCCCCGTATCGGATAAGGCGAAGACCGTCGTCGATGCGCTGATCGGTAAGGCCAGATCGTTGGGAGTGAGGCTACTTACACATCATCCCGTTCAAGAGGTATTGTTCACAGAGAACGGGATCCAGGGGGTCAAGCTAACAACGGGTGAACAAATAGAAGCCAAAAGCGTAATTATAGCTACCGGCGGAAAATCTGTCCCGCATACCGGTTCAACAGGGGACGGCTATCCGTGGGCTATCGCGGCTGGCCATACGATTACGGAATTATATCCGACGGAGGTCCCCATCATCTCTAAGGAGCCCTTCATCACGGATCGGAGCCTGCAAGGGTTGTCACTGCGCAATGTGAAGCTGGTAGTAATTAATGCGAAAGGCAAAGCAGTCGTGGCGCATCAGGGAGATATGATCTTCACCCACTTTGGCTTGTCCGGGCCAATCGCTCTGCGCTGCAGCGGCTTTATCCGCGGCGTCAAGCAAAAGAGTGGCAGCAACGAGGTGAGGCTCACACTTGATCTGTTCCCCGAGATGTCTCAAGCCGGACTGGATGCTTATTTGCATGGACTCCTCGCTGATGAACCTAAAAAAACATTAAAAAATGTACTCAAAGGTACGATTCCGGAACGTCTGCTTCCCATCCTATTCGAACGATCCGATCTTTCCGGAGAGACAACCTTTGAGCACTTACCTAAAGAACCATGGCTTGCGTTTACAGCTAATTTGAAGAACTTCAGTATCATGGTAACGGGGACCCGTCCCTTTGAAGAAGCCTTCGTCACCGGTGGAGGAATTCATCTTAAGGAAATCAGCCCACAGACGATGGAGTCCAAGCTCATGCCAGGACTGTTCTTCTGCGGCGAAGTGCTCGATATCCATGGTTATACAGGCGGATATAATATTACGGCTGCTTTCGCCACCGGATACACCGCCGGGCACCATGCTGGCCTGCTCGCACAAGGCCACTGACACAACTATTACACTCTTCTGCGCCTTGAACTCATGGAGAAGATACGCCACAGAACAGGCACAGCCAGCAGGGATACGGCTAAACCAATCGGAATGGCCAACAGCAGCCCCCAGCCAAGCGTGAACAAATTCATGCACAAACCTGCCGTAATGACGAGAATCGCAGGGAATAATAGCAGCCTCATTGTCTTGAGCGCACACCTAAATTCCAGATTCTCGTCCATTGGCAATATGGCTAATAATTTAGTCTGATAGAAGGCACGCCGCTGCGTATTCATCCACTGGAATAACAATAGAATCAGGCCGATGTATACCAATAGATTAGCTGGATATGTAGGTAAGAACACGGCCGTAAATCCGTAAATGGCGAATTGCACGTATAATGACACTTCGCGGCTGCGGAAAAATGACTTAACTGCCGCCTCCGTAACGCGATCATGGACCTGTCGCTGCCGGATAAGATGTCCGCTGCGGCGAAATAGCCATGGGCGTGACCTTGTCTTAACCGGTCGTTCTACAGATGGTTGAAGAATCATTCCGGTTAGCCGCGTTCGCTGCCGTTCCTCTTCGCGGATGCCCGCCTCGAACCGCCCACGGATCGATATTCTTCGTCTGACTAACCAGACGGAGGCCAGAACATAGCACAGAAGCATGATCGCGCCTATCTCAGGCCGTAAATCGATATAGATCACGCTAGCGATATAGCTTGCCCCGAGCGTACCGATACCAACAAACCGCAAAAGGATACGTCTGAAGCCGGTGAACGCAACAGCGAGTTGGTTGAATAGCAGCAGGTAAACGACATTCATGGCATATGTAAGTGTAAAAAGAATGATTAACTCTTTGCCTCTCATACCATAAACACGCCATAACAAAGGTATCAACAACACTGCTTCGAACAGAATGACGACCAGTCGCTGTACTAACGCAAGCGAAATGGCACGCAGCATGATCCCTCGCAACCATTGCGGATGTTGCTTCAGAAACAAAACATCAGCTGCTTCTATAAACAAGATGAGTCCACCTAGCAGGATCGTCAAAACAAGCAATGCTAAAGGCACAACTTCGAACGGCAATTCAGTTAACCAGTTCGGTAGCACATCCTTCCATAATCCGTAATAGACTCTCCCAAGTAACAGTAGTCCTGGTATGCCGATATATAATAGGACCACTCCGTCAAATGCCGAATGCAATACCGCGGTTTGATGACGAAAATAGTCAAGCCAACGTCTTCTAAATAGCGCTCCGGTTCGGGTGGCTGAGCTTATTTTGTTCATTAGTCAAAATCTCCTCAAATATTCTTCTCCTGGTCACGATTATCTTAAGTCAGGGCATTAAAGCAATCGAACAAAGTCCCCTCTGGCAATAAAGCCACACGGCGAATATCATCCAATTCACCACTCACCACGACTCTTCCATTCGATAATAGAACGAAATCATTACATATTCGCTCCGCTGTATCAAGCACATGCGTACACATCAGCACACCCGCACCACGGCGACGTTCCTCTTCAAGCAGCGCAAGGAAGTCACTCGTTGCTCTGGGATCAAGCCCGACAAAAGGCTCATCTACAATATATATGTCAGGACGAATTAGAAAACCGATCATAAGCATCATCTTCTGCCGCATTCCTTTGGAGAAGCCATCCGGCAAATGATGTTTGACGTCGGTCATGCGGAATCGTTCCAACAATGCATTTCCTTCTCTCTCCAGCACCGTCTCGTCCACCCCATAGACCGCCGAGGCAAGGCTTAGATGCTCCCATAGCGTTAACGTCTCATAATATACTGGCTGCTCCGGTATGTATGCATAATGGTTCCCCGATTTCGAGAAGCTAATGGTTCCCTTCACATCTGTCAGCAGTCCCATGATCGCCTTAATCGTTGTGCTCTTGCCTGCTCCGTTGGGACCGATCAAGCCCGTGAGCTGACCGGATTTGACCGCAAATTCGATTTGTTCAATCGTAGAATGATGGCCGTCATAGCCAGCCTCTTCGATATTTACTTCTAGCAATGTATTCGCCACTTCAATCCCCACCCCATACGATGAATTCAAGGTTACTACTAATTCCTTATTTATACGTCCGCACTCAAACCATAGTTTCACTTACCGACTTTGATGAACTAAAATATTCAATCGTTATTCCCCAAAAAAGGCCTCCGGGATTCCGGAGGCCTTCTTCCTTATTATTATTTTATTGCGATAACTTCAATTTCTACAAGTCCGTTCTTAGGCAGTTTGGCAACCTGTACGGCACTCCGCGCAGGATACGGCTCCGCGAAGAAAGTCGCGTAAACTTCATTCACCGCTTGGAAATCATTCATATCATGTAGAAATACCGTTGTCTTGATAACGTGCTCCATACCATAGCCCGCTGCTTCTAGAATCACCTTCACATTGGACAAAGACTGTCTGGCCTGCTCCGCAGCGGTTGGTGGAAACTCACCGGCTGCATTCATACCCAGCTGTCCCGATGTGATCAGTAAGTTACCAAACTGAACAGCTTGGGAATATGGCCCGATTGCACCTGGTGCCTCAGAAGTTGCGATTGTCTTTCTTTCTTGTTGTGTCATAAGGGTTCTCTCCTTATTAGCGCATGATCCTGCGCATTATATATTATATTTACAAAATGATGCTTGCTTATCAAAAGCGAATTTATTTCGCAGTGCCAATCTCATCATACTCCTTCAACATTTCCTGCTGCTGTTCAGGTGTCAGTTTGGCAATACCGAAGCCCGTGAAGCCCCAGATCACAGCGAAGATAATACCTGTCCAACACAGCATGGCCCAAGGCAAATAGGAGAGAGTCGCTACGCCGAGCGTACCAGCCATATAAGCACCGGCAGCTGTCCATGGCAGAATAGGTTCGATAATGGACGCTGAATCCTCAATCGTCCGACCAAGGTTCTTAGGATGCAATCCGCGACGGACATATGCTTCACGAAGCATTTCACCAGGCATCAGAATCGATACTTGACCGTTGCTAGTTACCCCAATCATTGTAAGTCCGGTAGCGATAGAAGCCAGAATCAGCGAACCTGTGGAACGTACATGCTTGAGAATCTTATTAACGATCAATTCCAGTGACTTAGTTAACGAGATCGTTCCGGCAAAGGTAATGGCACAGAAGCAGATGAGCAGCGTACCCATCATAGAGTTCATACCGCCACGATTCAGTAGCCGAGGAATATCCGGAATGACTGCAGACGCATCGAAACCTTGAATTTTAACCATCGCAATGTCAAAGCCATTAATTACGGCGGTGATTACATCATGCAAAGAGAATCCTTGGAAGATAAGCCCGTTCGCCATCGCCACCAGAGAGGAGATGAGCATAACCGGAATCGTAGGCTTCTTGCGGACTGAACCATACAATACGATCAATACCGGAAGCAGTAGTAGTAGATTCCAATGGAACACAGTACTTAGTGTATCCATGATTGTGACGACTTTCTCTGGTATAGCTGTCCCTGCTCCATGTGTATTAAAGCCGGTAATTACATAGACTGTTGCCGCCACAATAAATGAAGGAACCGTAGTATACAGCAGATGGCCAATATGCTCATACAGGTTGACTCCTGTGGACAGAGCTGCAAGGTTAGTCGTATCTGACAATGGAGACAACTTGTCCCCGAAATATGCACCAGCTACAACTGCGCCAGCTACGGCTGCGAGATTTGCATCGAGTCCTGCTCCTACGCCCATAAATGCAACCCCGATTGTACCCGCTGAACCCCATGATGTTCCTGTACAAAGAGATACGACAGAAGTTACGACGAAGGCTGTAATCAGCAGAAATTGCGGATTGATAATTTTGAGTCCATAGAAGATCATCATTGGAATCGTTCCTCCGACCATCCATGCTCCGATCATGAAGCCAACAGTAATCAGGATTAGAATCGCCGGCATCGTCTTAGCGATCTTCTGTGCGATTGAGCCCATAATATCGTCATAGCTATAGCCGAGCTTAATAGCAATAATACCGGCAACCACAGTTGAAGCAATAATCAACGGTTCAGGCGGAAGTTCGAATAGAATATAGCCTAGACTGAGCAGCAAAATCATTGTAATAATAGGAACTAGAGCTAGAAACAGAGTAGGTTGCTTGATTGTCTTTTCATTGATGGGCTTAGCCATAATGAGTTCCCCCTAATGATGTAATAATTTATTACGATGAATGACTTATAGGATAATTTTTTGCCATACGTTCGAAGGCCTCCTGAAGCAGTGCTCTTGGCGCCCCAAGATTCAGTCTTATAAATCCTTCCCCATCGGCTCCGAACGAGGCGCCGAAACTAACGCTAACCAGGCTTTGATTCTGAATCCATTCGACTAAATCGCTTTCATTTTTGCTATAGGCCGAGCAG
>DASYFA010000214.1:0-7562 GCA_036498705.1 Paenibacillus sp. | reverse complement strand
TGACTCTGGATTTGAATCAGGGGGAACTATTGGATGCCCTGACGGTATGGGTAAGCAGTAGATCGGTCATACCTTTAGACGATAAAGGCGTCAGGGATACCCTGCAACAATGGTCTCAGCATTCACCGGATATGATCTCCTTGAAGGTGTTGGTGGAAGAAAGGTCTCAAGCTTCCGAAGCCCTTCAGCTTATGAGTGAGTCCGGCTGCGCTGCAGAAGAGACAGCGGCTGCGGTTGAGACGGCTAGTGTAGCCGATTTTTTAGATGCACCAACAGCCATTTGGAAGTGGTTTGTTCGCTACCGGGCTATTATTGTGTCGGTCACACTAGGTTGTCTTGCTGCTGTGATCATTCTTGTGATAAGGATGAACAGCTTTTGGAACGAGCAACCTGCAGCTGAAGCACAGTCATATCCAAGCGTCATGGAGATCGTCCTGCGCGATATCCGCGAGCGGGAAAGCTTACAGAGAGCCGGCGGTATTCCTGCCGATCTTCACTATGTAAAAGTAGATAAGAAACGGTTAGCACTATTTTTACAGGATAGAAATTCTTTACTTGCTGAAGAACCCTATCTGTCAGCGATCATTGCATCGGCGAAGCGATATGATATTCATCCATTGCTATTGTTCGCGATAACGGGACAGGAGCAGGGCTTCGTACCGAAGGATCAAAAGCAAGCGAAGCAAATAGCGAATAATCCGTTCAACGTATTCGGCAGCTGGGAGAGCTATAATACTACCATCGAGGTCTCGGCTGATATTGCCGCCAAGACAGTTAAGAACATAAGCAGCCGCCGCCTGGGAGATGAGCATCCGATTCAATGGTTGAATAAGACCTATGCGGAGGATCCGGAATGGTGGACTGGGGTAACCTGGTTATTTAATACGATGCGGCAACAAATCGAGGGGAAATCGTTTGAGTGGGCGAAGTAGGCCTGTTCTCAAAGAATTTCCCCTATTTTATTTCTATCGAAACTACAGAACGCTATTGCCTCAAAATTTGAGTTGATTTCATTTATCATTATAAATCCTGATGATTAGCATTACTTATTTGTATTGGATAGATGGAAGGTAATTTGATATTTTAATAACACACCTAATAAAGACATCAAGAAGGAGCACTTGATATGAATCTCTTAAAATCAATCCCCATTCCTATTTGCGGGTTAAGCTTAGCCCTCATATCATTAGGAAACTTTTTTATCAACATTCACTGGCAAACAGTTAGTTTAGTATTTTTTTCTCTAGCATCTCTTATTATTTTCGCACTTCTTGTTAAATTGGCTGTAATCCCTTCTAAGGTTATGCATGATATGAAAAATATTGTGATTGCCTCTGTATCTCCTACATTCACCATGACTTTAATGGGAATCGCTAAATATTTATCGAATAATCCTTTTTTTGTTCAAAATCATATTAGTATTTCCATTTGGTATTTGGCCGTATTTCTACACGTAGTATTAATCATCTACTTTACCGTACGGTTTGTATTCTCTAAAAATATGAACATTCAACAAATCTTGCCCAGCTGGTTCATTACCTATGTAGGTATTGGAGTTATTACATTTACAGCGAATGCTTTTAATCATTCTATTGGACAATTCTTTCTTTGGCTTTCCATTTTGAATTATGTAATACTACTCCCGTTGATTATTAAGCGAACTTTTTTCAGCCCATATGATCAAGAAGCTACGTTCCCACTTATTACAATTATCGGTGCACCGGGTTCACTTATTTTAGCAGGCTATTTATCCTTATACACAGGTGAGGCTAATAGTATTTTTGTTCTTATATTTTTAGTACTTTCACAAGGACTATATCTTATTTCAATATTTAACTTAAGATTCTTACTACGATTGAGCTTTTATCCTAGCTTTGCAGCCTTTACATTCCCGCTAGTCATATCAGGAATCGCTTGCAATCTGTCGGTGAATTATTTATCCATCCCGTTCCTGCATTACATTTCATTGGTCGAGTTATCCATTGCGATTATCGTGTCTCTATTTGTCCTATTTAAATATGCTCAATTTATGTACAGCGTGGTATACGAGACTACTTATAGTAAGGAGGTTACACAATGAATATGAAGATACCTTCCAAAATATATAGTCAGGAGCTAGTGAAAAAGTTGTTTGAAAAACAACTTTTTCACTAGCTCCTGGCGTATTTTATATTCCTTTTTTTATCCTCGGATTTACCGTGACACTACGATACATGTCTCTCCAGCCAGTCGATGACATTGCGTGTGACTTCATCGCGGTTGACCTCATTGAGCATTTCATGTCTCCCGCCGGGATATAATCTCATCTCCAGATCCTTAATGCCTAATTGCTCGTACAATTGCACCAGCCGCTTGATTCCGACGCCACTTAATCCGACCGGGTCGTGGTCTCCGCTGAATATGTATACCGGTTTGTCCTTAGGAATCTGGCTCACATGATCCGGACGATGAATGTCTCTTAAAATTCCGAATAAACCTTGGAAGAATTCCGCACTGCATAGGAACCCACAATAAGGATCGTCAATAAATATGTCGACTTCCGCCTCATCACGGGATAGCCAGTCAAAGGCTGTCCGTACAGGACGGAATTGACGGTTAAAGCTGCCGAAGGAGATTGTATTCATAAGTGCACTCGGATGGCTTGGTCCCTGCAGCTTCATCTGCAGATTGGCAAGCGCCTCACCAAAGCCAAGGAAAGCTCTCGGCCCATTGGTCCCGGACAGAATAAAACCGGTATAATGCTCGGGAGCCGCGTACAGCATCTTTTGTGTCAGGAATGATCCCATGCTGTGGCCTAACAAGAAGAAAGGCAGGTTCGGGTGCTTGCTGTGGATCATATCCCTTAATTTTGTCATATCCCGGACCATACCGTTTAGACCATCCTTACCGGGCCATCCAAGCTGGGATTGATTCGCTGCAGTCAAGCCGTGACCGCGGTGATCATTCGCGTACACGAGAAAACCGGAGGCTGTGAGGGCCTCAGCGAAACGGGCATATCGCTTGGCCGTCTCCGCCATACCGTGGGCGATCTGCACAACGCCGCGCAATGGCAGCATCATATCGTCCGGATACCAGTGATAGACGAACACTTGTTGACCAGCGTCATTTTCGAAAGTAAAGGTATTCTCTTGCATCTATAAGGACACTTCCTCTCAATTAGCCTGTTATGCCTAACATTAATATATTTCAGTTTACAGTTATTTCTTCTCTATCGCTATGAGATAAGGTGCATGAGGGCGTTGAATTTGTCGGTAGAGAATCGTCTGGCCGATCGATGAAGGCAGGTTTGCGGCCCAGGCATGTACCGTCTCGGCCTCTTGATCCCCGCCTGGGTGCCCTGGATAGAGGACGACCGTTACGATCCCGCGCGGGCGTATAAGCGAGACCGCCGTCTCCAACGCGGTAATGGTGCTCTCTGGCAGCGTGATCAGTGATTGATCGGCCTCTTCGACCGGCAGGTAACCCAGATTGAACATCACGGCTCCAATCTGGCCGTGGACGGCTTCTGGAAGCTGCTCCTTCATCTCGGCATGGCTCCGCTGCAGTAAGGTAACCTGGGCCAGTTCATCCCCGGATTCCCGATCCAATCTTTCTTGAGTCAGACGGAGCGCTTCGGCTTGAATATCGAATGCAAAGACCTGACCGCGACATCCACAGGCTCTGGCTAGGAACAAGGTGTCGGCCCCTGTGCCCGCGGTAGCGTCGATAGCAGCATCTCCAGGCTGGAGCCTGTCTGCGACCAATTTATGGGCATAGCTTAGTACGGATAGAAAGCCCATCTTAACCCCTCCAATACTTGCCTTGCCAAGTGTCTCTATTCTTCAGTTCGGCGTCAATCGCGTTCAGCACTTCCCATTTCTTCAGGCTCCACGTTGGCCCGACTAGCAAATCCCGCGGCGCATCCCCGGTTAGACGATGCACAATCATTTCCGGAGGAAGGAATTCGAGTGTGTCTACAATCAGCTTCACGTATTCATCCATCTCTAGGAAGCGGAGCAGTCCCGCCTCATATTGCTTGACCATCGGCGTCTTGCGCAATAGATGAAGTAGATGAATCTTAATGCCCTGAACGTCCATTGCTGCTACTGCGCGCCCAGTATCGAGCATCATTTCATGAGACTCCTGAGGCAATCCGTAGATGATATGGGTGCATACGCGGATGTTCCGCTTACGCAGCTTCTCAACGGCATCCAGATAGCATTGCGTATCATGGGCCCGGTTAATTAGTTCGGAGGTCGTATCATGGATCGTCTGCAGTCCCATTTCCACCCATAGATAGGTCCGCTCGTTAAGCTCGGCCAGATAATCCACGACATCATCAGGTAGACAGTCCGGACGTGTAGCTATAGACAGACCAACGACCCCGGGCTGCTCAAGGATTGCTTCGTAATATTCACGAAGCTCCTCGACCGGAGCGTACGTATTCGTATAAGCCTGGAAATAGCCAATATATTTGGCATGTTGCCATTTCAGATGCTGTTTGTCGCGAATTTTGTTGAATTGCGTCACTAGATCATCGCGCCGACTGCCTGCGAAATCACCAGACCCCCTTGCACTGCAGAAGGTACAGCCACCTTTGGCTATGGATCCGTCCCGGTTTGGACAGGTAAATCCAGCATCCAGCATTACTTTGAACACTTTATCGCCAAATTCATGGCGCATCTCATAATTCCATGTATGGAATCTTTTGTCAGACCAAAGCAGCGGAGAAGCAGATAATGATGTATGCATTGAAAAACTCCTTTATTTGTCACAGAAATATGCGAATTAGTATCATGACTTGCAAAGTCAGCCTCCGACAGGCTCTATCGACTTTATTGTATCAAAGTTCAATAAAAAAAGGGAATGAAGGCCTACGTACTTTTCTTGCGATGGTTAACTGATTATGTTATTTTGGTTGTAATAACATTCGTTGGACCCCAATTCCAAAATATATGAAGAAGGAATCTTTCCCACTGTCTCCCCGGCGGTGTGGAGGGTTCCTTTTTCTCTGTAACTCTTTACTTTTCCGACGAACTTCGGCACAATATTTCAGTAATCTGTTTATTTCGCAATAAAGTGTGAATTCAAAAAGTGATCCCAAACGGATTTTTTGAACGATCTCTTTAAGTGCGTGTTTAAAAAGTCAGACTTTCAGCACCGAGAAGGTTGACAACCTCTTTAATAGTATACTCACAAGAAAGTGGAGGAATATCATGCGTTTACGCGGTAGAAAAGGTATTAGGGAAAATCTGGAGCAGCAGCCTGAACTGGTTGTGCTTGATCCCAAGCAATATAAAGGACGTTGGTCTGAGGTGTTCGGCAACGATCGTCCGATTCATGTGGAGCTGGGCATGGGCAAGGGACAGTTCATTAGCGGGATGAGTGCCAAATATCCGGATGTGAATTTCATCGGGATGGACATGTACGATGAACTGATCCGTCGCGGCAGCGAGAAGGTACGGGCGATTCATGGCCTAGTTGTTCAAGATGAGTCCCATCCGGCCGATGAAGCGAATATGGCGGTTGGAGCCACTACAACTGGCGAGAAAGGCTCGCTCAATGTTCGGCTTGCACTTGGTAATGTAGAACAGATCGAGGAGATATTCGCACCAGGAGAGCTTGAGCGAGTTTATTTGAACTTCAGCGATCCATGGCCGAAGAAGAAGCACGCCAGAAGACGTCTTACTCATCCACGGTTTTTAAATAAATACAGTTCTATTCTGAACGAAAATGGAGAGATCCATTTCAAGACGGACTCACGTTCCTTATTCCAATTTTCACTTAATGCCTTCGCTGCAACGAGTTTGCAGTTGAACGATATATCGCTCAGCTTGCATGAGGGAGGCATCAACGAGGCGCATGTGATGACGGAGTATGAGAGTAAGTTCGTCGGCAAGGGAATGCCGATTCATCGCTGTGAAGTTGTTATTGGAGAAGCAGCCTTAAGACGCTATCATGAGCATAAGATGGATGAATTTTAATTTTTGCTACATGCAATGAAAAAACGCCCTCAGCTTGGTTAGAGCCGAGGGCGTTAATTGTCGTATGTTGCCAGAAACACTTAAGTATTAGACTAAACTATTTAACTTCTTGACTGTCTGTCTTCCTTTTCGGGCTATCGGCCAGCAGGTCCAAGATCGCCTGAGCACTCTGCATGGGGTGATACTTGGCGATATGTTTTAGAACCTCTTCACGGGTGCGGAGCACTTCAGCATAATTGTATAGCAGACGATGTATCCATCCTTCGATATCGCCCAATGAGTGAATCTCGGTTCCCCAACCCTGCGATGAGAAATATTGTGAATTCTCTTCTTCCTGACCGGGAAGAGGCTTGTGGAAGAGCATGGGGATTCCCTTCGCCAAACCTTCGGTGCAGGTCATGCCTCCGGGCTTCGTAATGAGCAGATCAGATACCTCCATCAGTTTATCGACCTCTCTAGTGAAACCGAGTAGATGGATGTTAGGGTGAACGTACCGCTGATCCTTTTTCATCTTCTCAAGCTGTTTGGTGTTATTACCGAAGCAGAATATTATTTGAATTTCATTACGATAGGAAGCCAACAAGGAATTGACAGCCTCATCCTTCATAAAGCCCCAACCGCCACCCATGACAAGTACCGTGGGCAAATTGTTAAGTGTGAACTGTGCCCGGATATCATCCTTCTGATGTCTCTCCCAGAAGTTAGGGTGAACAGGGATGCCGGTAATTTGAATTTTTGAAGTACCGACACCGCGTTCAAGAAGCTTCTCCTTCACCTGCTCGGTCGATACGAGGTAGCGATTTACCTCACGGCTGACCCATGCCCCATGCACGTCATAGTCTGTAATTACGGTGCACAGCGGTACATCAAAGCCAAGTCGTTTGATCCGAGAGATCACGACGCTTGGTATTGGGTGTGTGCAGATGATGACATCGGGATGCAGTTGACGGATGATCTGTAAAGTCCGCGTATAAAATATTCGATGAAGTGCTAGCGTCGTCAATCGATTTAAAGATTTATTATAATTGCTGCGATACATCATGCGAACGAGCCGGGGCTGGGAGGATACAGTCTTCTTATAGGCAGTTATAATGACCGGCGCTACTCTAGGATTGAGAAAACTGCCCAGTTCCAGCACTCTCGTCTGAACATGAGGAGCAATTTTGCGTAAACTGCTGGAAAGTGCATATGCCGCTTGCGTATGTCCTGCTCCAAACCCCTCAGATAAAAGCAATACTCTTTGTTTTTGCACTTTGGTTTCACCTTTTCCTGCAAGGTTTTCTACCAACTACAATATCCCGTTTACGTCCATAATGCAACAGTTCCGAACGCTACGGAGGAACCGATTACAGCACCAGCAAGCACATCGGATGGGTAGTGCAGCCCTAGATAAATTCTGGATGTTCCTACGAGTAGAGCAAGCGGACCAAGTATGAAAATGAGTGATGGCATGACGATCATAAATGGTACTGTAACCGAGAAGATCGCTGTTGTATGCCCAGAAGGAAAGGAATGGTCCGTCAGCGGATTGGGAAAAGTATTCGTACCAGGAAGTGCCAGATAAGGGCGGATACGCGGGTACACCTTCTTGGCTATAGC
>DASYFA010000213.1:0-5261 GCA_036498705.1 Paenibacillus sp. | reverse complement strand
TGCTAGAGATTGGCTCTGGAACAGGTGAATTTTTACATGCGGCTGGAAATGGCGGCTGGAGAGCGATGGGCATTGAACCCTCACAAATGTCTCGAGCCTATGCAAAATATAAATATGGTGTGGATCTGGTTAAAGATGAATGGAAAAGAACTCAAGACGATGACTCGGACTCGGCTGAAAATCCTGATCTTCCTCGTTATGATGCGGTAGTGTTCTGGCATGTGCTTGAGCATATTTCCGATCCATTTGCATTTTTGAAAGATATTCGTACTCTTTTGACAACACAAGGGAAAATTTATTTCAGTATTCCCAATAGCCATTCAATAACCAATGAAGTCTACGGACCTGAATCACCGTTATTTATTGAACCCGATCACCTGTATCATTACACGGAGGCTAATGTGCGTGATTTACTCAATCAGGCTGGATTTGAGATCAGTTCGATATTCACGCGGCAGCTGGTTCCCGCTTCCGTTGTATTGATCGATGCGCATCCTTACTATGGGCCGAATACTCCATTTGTAGAACGAATGGCATTATTAGCCAAATGGCAAGGCGAACGTCGCGGACATGAGATATGTTGCGTGGCCAACCTGAAGAAATAATATATTATACTCACAAAAGAAAAAAAGCTTGAGCCAAATACACTTGGCTCAAGCTTTTTTGTGATGATTACAATCCCAAAATTTTATAAATCAAAGCTGCAGCCTCCGCACGCGTGGTCAGATTCAGTGGTCTGAAGGTGCCGTCGGAATAACCATTGATAATTCCTGACTGCTGCAGGTGCTCAACCGCTTCTCTGGCATAAGCTCCGATTTGCTTCTGATCAGCAAATACTACGGTTTTGCTGGAATAATCCGGCTGAAGTGAAACTAAGCTCAGAGCGCGGTATAAGATAACAGCTATTTCTTGGCGAGTAATCGGTTCTTTTGCGCCAAATAAGCTTTCGCTGCGTCCGTTAACCAGCTTTAGTGCCTGAGCTGTTGAGACAGCTTGGGAATACCAAGCGTCTGGACTCACATCTTCGAAAGTATTGCTGTTCTCAGCCTGAAGCTCCAGTGCCGATACCAGCAGTTGAACAAACTCCGCTCTGGTGATTTGGCGGGCAGGCTCATATTTGCCATCGCCTGTGCCGTGCACCAGGTCACGGGAAGCCAATGCTTCTAGGATAACAGCGAAGTCCGAATTGATATCAGAGAAGTGTATATCTCCATTCGCCGCAGCGTATAATCCGAAGTTCCGTGTTGTGAACGTGATGCTCCCTGTACCTGAAACGTATTTGGAGTTTTTGACCACTTCCGCCAGCCCTTCGCGGGTAATAGAATAGACGATGGCTTGATTCGGCGCTTCACTAGGATTCAATTTATATCCAAACGAGACCTTCATTGCCGCAGATTGACCTAGTGTTTCTATTTGCTTTCCGTCTACCATCAAGGAGATCCGGTACACGGCATGCGTTTGCCATTTCTCTTTTAATGCAACAGAAAGGGTTGAAGGATCAACAATATGAATGGATAGCTCCAACTGCTTGGAACCTTCCGGAATATTGCCACCTATCTTCTCAATAGGGAGCGTTATGATGGTGGCTCCTGCTTTTATTTTAAGGGAGGTAACCTTCTCTTTTAGTTCGGTAACGGGCACTTGAAAAGTAACACTACGGGCAATGGCCTCCTCCGCAGTAAGCTCAAGTACCAATGCACCATCTTGCACTCCCTTCATCGCTTTGTTAATTTCTCCAGTGGGAAGCTGTACAAGGCGCATTCCTTCAGTATCAGGTGAATCCTGAATCTGAATACGTCCGGCTGAGATTATATTCACTGGATGAACTATTTTCCCTCCACTGTTTCCACTGTTACTATTGTTCCCGTCATTATTGTTGCCGGACGAACTGTCGGGTGTATCTGTTCCCCCGCGGTCTTCACTCCGTACCACATTCAAAATGTAGCTTTTTGTTGTAGTTTCGTTTGCAGCCGTAACTTTGATATCGACTCTATTTTCTCCTACCTTAAGTTCACTTCCGCCTGTTACTGTTAATTTGGCTTTCGGATCTAAAGGTATCCCTGTTACAGTCACGGCTGTTTTAGAAAAGGGCACGTTAATTGTATAGGAAAGTGTGTTACGGTCAAACCCGGGAATTTCTGAACCCTCTATACTCAAAAGGCTTAAATCAGCATTATCACTCGGTTGCGTCTCCTCCTCATCTTCGACATTCATAAACTGGAAGGTACGGAAGAGTGTCGCATCTTTCGCAGCGCCAATGCCTGATCCCCACTCAATATATCCTTTTCGGCCCGCACCATCATTATCGTTGACCAACATCGAGAAGCTCAAGACATTGCCTCCCACTCCTCGAATTGGACTTATTTCGCTCCACGGCAGTGCCAGTGC
The DNA here is from genome assembly GCA_036498705.1 of Paenibacillus sp. GTDB lineage: Bacteria > Bacillota > Bacilli > Paenibacillales > Paenibacillaceae > Fontibacillus. The sequence goes on along the minus strand of DASYFA010000213.1, from coordinate 2,873 downwards.
ATATGAGGTAATCTTAGTCGCTTCATTTCGGGTCACACTTAGTGTTCCCTTGGTCAACAATCCGGTAGCGGCTCCCTTCATAGACAGCCAACGGTAAATTTGTGGCCCCTCTGGTGTCTGCGAAATTCCATATTCATACCAGGATTGGCTATCGCCCGGTACACCGGGAGCAAGGCTGAACTGAATACTGTCATTTTGCCAAATATTAATCCCGGAAGCGTTATGGTTGAATACATCATCACGGATGTCGGCGGTCAAATAGATGTTATCCGCGTCCCAGCGTAGTTGTGCTGTTCCGCTAAGATCATCCACACCGTTATACCCGCTCAGCAAAGGGGTTCCGTCTGCAAGATCAATCAGCGCGGGAGTTCCTGTGTCTGACTGATGCTGCATCCGGTTAATATCTATGTTTTGCTTGAGGTGAACTGACTCATAGCCTTCAAGGTCAACAGTCAACTCTAGGGGATATTTAACGCCTTCAGAGAATCCCGGCAAAGGAATTGGATAAGTAAATCGGCTATTAGGAGCGATTTCGGCCAGTTGCAGCTGACTCCCGCTAATCTGGCCACTTCCTTCTCCTATTTTCCAGGAAATTTTGTTAATTCTCAGAGGGTCTACTCCAGAACTGTTTGTAAACTGAAGTTGAAGGGATATGCCTCCGTTTCTACCATCTGTAATATGAGGAGCAATTTTTAAGCCTTGAAAATATAATCGCAGATCATCTACAGGTGCTTCAGGCAGTATGGCAGGATCAAGTCCGGGTCCATTATAGGCTCCGATATTCGGTGGATTTTCTGCTGAAACAGCGTTTCCCCAATAGTCCCGACCGCCGTTACCTGCAATAATAGCACCAGCACCAAGTGCAGGAGAACCTTCTCTCAGCTTGTAACCGTCCACTGTATTCCAGCCAATGCCTCCGTTGCCCTGAGCAACCAAGAGCGGATTCGCTGTGACGGGATTCGTATTTTCCGGCTCGCTTACTGGATGATTTCCATACAACAGGTTGTGGTCGAAGCTGCCATTTACCCCGGGTAGATTATAACCCCCCTGTCCAAGGTTGTAGACCAAATTGTTCCTGAACGTATAGGGAGCGTTGATATTTCCTGCGTCATCCCATTCATGGTCGATTATTTTGGTGTTTTGCCCAGTGCCGATATAGATCGTATTGTTATAGATTTGCGTATCCGGCGTAACCCCGCCTGCAAAATTAAACGTATGCGTCAGATCATTCTGGCTGATGTTGTATCTGACTACATTGTTAGAGGAGCCGGTCAGCACTCCTGGAGTTAAACGGGCATCGACAAAAAGCATGAATCCGCCCTTATTGCCATGGCTGTAATTATATTGAACTACACTGTCCATAGTATCGATATCCAGATTGAAGCCCTGACCATCTCCCTCTGGTTTATTTGTGTTAAAGGACTCATTAAACTGCACGATATTATTCTTGCCCCGGGTCGGCCAGATTGCGGCTGAGCCGTTAAACTCGCCTTCTTCGGAGTAGTTGCCACCTTCTTCTGCTATGTTATGCTCAATTAACGCTCCGTCCGCACCGAAGGTGAGGATGCCGTCGCTGTCTGCTTGTTTGACATAATTTCCGCGGATCGTAACATTGACCGTAGCATAGTCGGCTCCGTTGAAACGCTGATCCCATACCACAATTCCTGTCCGTCCAATTCGTTCGACCGTGTTACCTTCGATCCATACCCCATCAAATTTGTCCGTGCCCGTCGTTCCGCCCACATATACGGAGATTCCACCGAACGCATGTGGACCACCTTCTGCACCGGAAACTGTCGGATAACGGAAGCTGCTTGATACATCATGTATATAGTTATCCTGGATGCGGATATTTCTTAATGTTCCTCCGTTTGCGTTCTCCACCATTATGCCTTCCCGGTAAACGGTTCCTCTCTCGGAAGCATAGTTAGTGACCTCCAAATCCTGGATGCTCCAGTTTGAGGCGTTGCGCAGGTATACAGCTGCTCCGGCCATGCCTCCACCATTGATAGTCGGTTTACTTCCGCTGCCATAGGAAGTGATTGTTATCGGTTTATCGTCTGTTCCGCTACCCTTAGGATATAATTGTTCGTTCCAGATTCCTCCCTTCTTTAATAAAATTCGGTCTCCAGCCTCAAAGGTAGTCTGGTTAACTACAGAGAAGGACTTCCAGGCGGTCTCTGGTGTTTTTCCATCATTGCTGTCGCTGCCCGCAATTGAATCGACGTAATAATCACTGTCTCCTCCGCTATTCCCTCCACCTTCAGGCAACTGGTTGGATATGGAGACTGAACCTAGCTGCATCAGCCAAGGGGCGGAATCGCCACTGAGCTCGATTTTTAAATAATGAATACCGGAAGGAACCCCTTGGGCTGGGGTATAATTCGTCCCTGTCCAAGCTGAATCTCCTGTGGCCTGTGGAGCTTCATGTATCGCTGAAATCTCTGTCCACGAGGATGCATCCGCCGACCCATAGAACTTGATGCTTCCGCTAGAGCCGGCAAAGGAATGCAGACGGATGATGAAATGCTGCAAATTATGCAAATGGTACACAAGTGATTCTGCCGAATCTGCTGTTCTCACCGCACGAGAGTGATCTCCGCCAAAAAAAGTAGGGTTGCTCGTATCTAAAGACCAATTTGTACTAAATGCATAGAGCTGTGAAACGTCATCAATCTCATCGTTAATCCTTTGGGGTACAAGTGATATATTGGAGAGCGTAAGATGTCCAAGCTGCATCAACCAGGTGTCGAGGTCGCCGCTGATCTCGATTTTGAGATAATTGATATCATTCGGAAGTGCACCTGTGGGCGTGTATACTGTTCCATACCAACCAGAACCAGTTGCTGTGGGACTGTCATTAATGGCCGGAA
>DASYFA010000212.1:0-24141 GCA_036498705.1 Paenibacillus sp. | reverse complement strand
GTAGGTCGGTCGAAGTGTACGGCATAGGTAACTCGGAAGCCATGCTCCTCCAATAAGCTGCTGTATTCGCCCAGGCTTGGATAGTACCAGGGATTGAGCGGCTTGGCATCGATGCCATAGTTTGCGTCAAGTACCTTGATGATATGCCGAACGATTAAATCGACATTCCCCTTGCCGCCGAATTCAGCGACAAATCTTCCTCCGTCCTCCAAGGCATGATAGACGGATTTGACTACATTCCCGGCGTCTTTAATCCAATGCAGCGCGGCGTTGGAGAACACGGCTTGAACAGGTCGTTCAACTGAGAAATGGGTCGCATTCTGAACCGCAAACTTCAGGTCTGGATATTTAAGGTGGGCCTGCTGAATCATCGTCTCCGATAAATCAAAGCCACTGACAACAGCCCCTGTCTTGGCAATCTCATAAGAGATATCACCTGTACCGCAGCCAAGATCAATGATTTCTTCCCCTGCCTGTGCGTTTAGGAGCCCGAGCACATCCTTACCGAATTCGGATACAAACCTGAATTTCGTATCGTAGAGCTTGGCGTTCCATACCTGTCTTGCCTCCATGATCGGACCTCCTCCATATGAATTGCCTCTATTGTTGCATACAAATTCGGATTGGTTAATATATAAAATCAATCTCACTGATAGGTTATTCCTATTAATGAATAAAATCTGGTTCAAGTTCAGTAAGATCGCGCATAAGCTCATTAGTCCTGGACATTCGTATAGGGCAGTATTTAGGCTAATCTGGATGAAGGGCATGAAAAGAACAGAACAAATATTCAATAGGGAGAGATCAATATGCCGAAGATAGCGGACAAATATTTAGTCGTTGATCCATGGAAGATCGTAGAGGAAGGATTCGATTCGCAGCGCAGTCGGGTATCGGAATCTATTTTCTCGTTAGGCAATGAATATATGGGGGTTCGCGGCTATGCCGAGGAAGGCTATAGCGGAGACACATTAATAGGCAGCTACTTCAATGGATTGTTCGAGGAGAGCGAGATTGGGGCGCATTATAAGGGTATCATTCGCTCATTGCGCTTTATGGTCAACGGAGTTGACTGGTTATATACACGCATAACGATTGACGATGAGACTTTCGATATGGGAACGAGCGAGTTCTCGGATTTCCGCAGGGAGCTGGACTTCAAGCGGGGCGTATATACACGACAGCTTATCTGGCATATGCAGAACGGGAAGAGCATCCAGCTTACTTTTGAAAGGCTGATTAGCATGCAGGTGTCGAACCTGGGATGCCAGCGGATCGTGATGAAGCCACTCAACTTCGCCGGGACAGTCCAAGTTATTACGGGGCTGGACTTTGCGACGATCCATGAAGATCAAGATACAAGATATTGGGAGGGCGTGAAGCAGGGCAGTCAACATGGAATTACTGCTATGCTGGGCCGGACAGCGAATACAGGAAATCGGCTGTTCTCAAGCTATCGGCTTACTCTGCCGAAGGGAGCTAAGAGCGCGGCATTAAGTGAAGGAAATTTCATAGGCGATGAGATCGTCTTGAAGCTGAAGAAGGGAGAAGAGACTGTTGTAGATAAGCTGGCCATCAATTATGCAGATAAGGATCAGGAGCAGAGTGATGATGAAGTCTGGTCCAAGGGCATGATGCTGGCTAAGCAGTACGCCGAGGTGGACTACAAGGCTGCTGCGGAGCAGCAGGAACAGTATTGGGCGAAGGTATGGAAGCATTCCGACATCGTGATCGAGGGGGACCCTGAGAATCAGCAAGGGATTCGCTTCTGTATTTTCCAATTGTATCAGACTTATCATGGCGACAATCCAGGCTTCAACATTGGGGCGAAGGGTCTGACCGGGGAAGCTTATCGCGGCCTGGCCTTCTGGGATACGGAGTCTTACTGTCTGCCGTTCTATATCTTCAATAACCCGAAGGCGGCGCGCAGCTTGCTAGAGTTCCGCTATAAGACATTGCCGCAGGCGCTGGAAAGAGCGAAGGAGCTCGACTGTGCAGGAGCGTTCTATCCGATTGCGACGATCGATGGGACGGAGAGCTGTGACCTATGGCAGCATTCCAATCTGCAGCTACATGTAGGTACGGCAGTAGCTTACGGGATTCGTCATTATGTGAATATTACAGGCGACAAGGCGTTTTTATTTGAAAAAGGTCTGGAGATGCTGATTCAAATCAGCCGCTTCTATGCGACCCGTGGACAGTGGGGACAGAAGACGGGTAAATACGGTTATTTCGGGGTTATGGGACCGGATGAGTTCCAGCTTATGGTGAACAACAACTGTTACATCAATCTGATGGCGAAGAAAATGTTCGAGTATACGCTGCAGACGATCGCTGAGATGGAGGAAGCCGAGTTGTCTACCTTTGTGGCGCTGTCGGATCGCCTCGGGTTGACGGTGCAGGAACAGATGGACTGGAAGAACAAGGCGGATAATATGAAGATTCCTCATGATGAGGAGACGGGAATCTATGAGGAGCATGACGGTTTCTTCGATATGCCACATCTTGATATTCATTCGATCCCGGTGACCGAGTTCCCACTCTATTCGCACTGGTCTTATGATCGCCTCTATCGCTATGACATGATTAAACAGCCGGATGTGCTCATGTTCATGTTCTTGTACAGTGGGGAATTCTCTCGCGAGGCGAAGCGGGCCAATTACGATTATTACGAGACGAGATGTATCCATGAATCGTCCCTGTCTCCATCGATTCATTCGATTCTAGCAGCGGAGATCGATAGGCCTGCGGAAGCCTACAAGTTCTTCGAATTCGCAACTCGGCTTGATCTCGACAATTATAACCGCAACACAAGGGAGGGGCTGCATACGACTTCGATTGCGGCCGCTTGGATGAATATTGTGTACGGATTCGGGGGGATGCGCTCGGATGGAGATAAGCTGATCTTCAATCCGACGATTCCTGAGCGTTGGAGTCAATATTCCTTCCCAATCACCTATCAGGGGACCGAGCTCACAGTCGATGTGAACCAGCAGCGGGTGAAGATTAGCGTACGCAGTGGTAATCCTGCTTCGATCAATGTCTATGGGGAGGATTATATCGTTGGTCCGGCAGGGGTTGAATTGAATTTGAAGAAGGTGGGATGAAGGATGAGCTGGATCATTCAAGAGAGCGGCTTCGTTAAAGAACGAATCGCCATAAGCGGCAATAAATTCATGACTGGCAATGGCTATATGGGTTATCGCGGTACACTTGATGAGTTCACGCATTCCGAGCTAACGGCAACCATTCCAGCTGGATTATACGATAAAATGGGCGATAAATGGCGTGAGCCGATCAATACGCCGAATGGATTATCAACCACGGTGGTATGTGACGGAGTGTCTTTAAGTGTGCTCGAGCTGGAGCCGCTTGAACACGAACAAGAGCTGGACATACGCCACGGCGTGCATCGCCGCAGGACTGTATATTCGGCGCCGGGTGGAGGAACCGTTTCCTTTGAATCAGAGCGCTTCTGCAGTATGCAGCGTCTGCATTTGCTCGTAAATCGCGTAACGATGACTTGCAGCCAGGATTGTGAGCTAACCATTACCACAGGGATCGATGGTAAAATATGGGATATTAATGGTCCGCATTTGGAACGGATGGAAGGCAAAGTTCAGGATGGAGTCCAGGGAGAGACGCTGGTTTTAACTGGTTGGACACATGAGCTGAACATTCCGGTCTCGGTCAGCCATTCCCTTGACTGTGGATTCGGAGAGCAGCGCACCATTGACTCCGGCGACTTCCTCGGTAAGGAGATCCTCTTACAGGCAGAAGCGGGTAAGAGCTATACCTTCTACAAGTATGTATCTGTATTTACCGGCATGGAAGAGGCTGTGGATATAGCCTTGGCGGGATTCGAGGATAATCAGGAGGCTGCGGCGGCTGGATACGAGACGTTGTATGCCGAGCACGCCGATTGCTGGGAGCGAAAATGGCAAGAGTCAGACGTGCGTATCGAGGGAGATGATGAAGCCCAGCTCGCCCTCCGCTACAGTCTGTATCAGCTGCATATCATTGCTCCTGGACATTCAGAGAAGCTGTCGATCCCTGCGCGTGGCTTGTCAGGACAGGTATACAAAGGCGCTATTTTCTGGGATACGGAGATGTTCATGCTCCCATTCTTCTTGTATACTCAGCCAGACATCGCCCGTAATCTGATGATGTACAGGGTTCATACGTTGGACGGCGCGCGCAGGAAGGCGGCGGAGTACGGCTATGAAGGAGCGTTCTATGCCTGGGAGAGCCAGGAGAACGGGGATGATGCCTGCACACTGTTCAATGTTAATGATGTGTTCACCGGGCGTCCGATGCGAACCTATTTCCGCGATAAGCAGGTGCATATCAGCGCGGATGTAGCTTACGGCATCTGGCAGTATTTCATCTTTACCGGAGACGACAGCATTCTGCTGGATGGTGGAGCAGAGACGGTGCTGGAATGCGCCCGTTTCTTCTACTCCTACGCTTACTATAATTCTGTTAAATCTCGCTATGAGATTCTGGATGTGACAGGACCGGATGAATATCATGAGCGGGTGAATAACAATGCCTTCACGAATGCGATGGTTAAGCGTTGTCTGCATGTCGCGTTGGAGGTTCTGGATTATTTGCAGGGCAAACATCCGGACATGGTCGAGTCCCTTACGGTGGACAGCCCAATCAAGCCAGAGCAGCTTCGCGACATGCATGAACGCCTGTATATCCCGCAGCCTGCCGAAGGTAGCAGAGTGATCGAGCAGTTCGACCGCTACTTCACGCTTGAGGACGTAACGCTCGAGCAGTTGAAGTCAAGAGTGCTGAACAAGCATGAATATCTTGGCGGAGGTAATGGACTGGCGACGACGACTCAAATTTTGAAGCAGGCCGACGTTGTTCTGATGCTGCATCTGTTCAAGGATGAGTTCAGCAGGGCGGTCAAGCAACTTAACTGGGAGTATTATGAGCCTCGCACAGAGCATGGATCGAGCTTAAGCTCTTGTATCTATGCGTTAGTAGCTGCAGATATCGGGCTATCAGATTGGGCATATCCTTACTTTAAGCGCACGGCTACGATTGATCTAACGGGTGACTCGAAGCAGTATGTCGGTGATTTGTATATCGGGGGTACACATCCCGCGGCAAACGGGGGAGCGTGGATGGCAGCTGTGCTCGGTTTTGCGGGACTTAGGTTCGACGGAGAAGCCGTCTGCATTGCACCATCTTTGCCTGAGGTATGGAGTTTGGTCAGCCTCCCGCTGCGGCTTAGAGGGGCAAGCTTCACCGTTACGATCGAAGCGGATCAGGTGAAGGTAGAGGCTGCGGAAGAGAATCAGGCTTCGATCGAGTTCCGAATTGAGCGACGGCTTGGCAAGGAAACAGAGATAACGGATTCGGAGGTTGCAGCTAGTTTAGAGAACGTAATGGTAGCCCCGGGCCAGATTCTATCTATTTCCTTGTAACAGAGGGTAGAAAAAATGACCCGAAGCAGCAAGAAAACAGTTAATGAGTACTTGATAGAGAGGGAGAGGAAGATATGCTGGATACGATGAGAGGCGCGATCTTTGATCTAGACGGGGTGATCGTGGATACCGCGAAATATCATTATTTGGCCTGGCGATCACTCGCTGAACGGCTTGGATTTGAATTTACGGAAGAGGATAATGAACGGCTCAAAGGAGTAAGCCGGATGGAATCGCTGAAGATTCTGCTCGAGATTGGTGGCGTAGAGGCCAGTGAAGCAGATCGCCTCAAGATGGCAGAGGAGAAAAATAAGGAGTACGTCGAGTATATTTCACGACTCGAGCCATCGGAAATTTTGTCCGGCGCTAAGGAATATCTGCAACAGCTGCGCCAGCAGGGCGTGAAGATTGCGCTCGGCTCGGCCAGTAAGAATGCATCGTTCATTCTTGATCGTCTAGGCATCGCGGAGCTGTTCGATGCGGTGATCGACGGTACGAAGGTGTCCAAGGCGAAGCCGGACCCAGAAGTATTTCTAGCAGCCAGCGCAGCGCTTGATCTGGCTCCGAGTGATTGCATCGTGTTCGAGGACGCGGTAGCAGGTGTGGAGGCCGGCAAGGCTGCAGGCTGCAGCGTAGTCGGCATCGGTAGCCCGGAGTTGCTGTTCATGGCCGACAGAGTGATTCGAGGTTTGGATGAGCTGGTTGGGTAATGCCAGATGAATACCGTGTGATCGACCACGATCATGAGACGCAGTAAGGAGCTGTCCGATAGTAGTGTTTATACTACTTCCGGACAGCTCCTTTTTTCGGACTTTAACGAAACTGGATATCGTTATTTAGGCCCATAAGTGCTACTTTGAATTGTAACGAAACTAGGTAACGTTATTGGAGGAAATTCGTAGTTAAAAGCCGAAATTTTTCTCGAATAACGATCCATAGTTTCATTAGAATTAATTTAACGCTATTTTTGAGGAAATAACGATCCGCAGTTTCGTTACAGGATTTGCTGGCTTAGGAGGCCCTAAAATAAGCGGTTCTCACATTTTTCCACAGTGGTCGATCGTAGGAATAACCATGATGTACGTAGAAATACACATCACCGCTATTTTTATTCTTGTTACACTTAAAGTGCGCGTTCAAAAAGAGAGGTTCACATTACCTAAGCTTATGCTTCCGAAGGCGTTTATTCAGAACGCTTCAGCTGGATAAGGATAGGGCGTAAGGAGCTTTTTGGACTGCCTCTTCAAGTACCAGAGGGGGAAGGCAATTGAGATATAGATTATACAATCCATTGAACAGAATGAATGTGAAGCAGCAGCTATTCATACTATTCCTCATTATCATTATTCCGTTATTTATTCTGAACGCTTACGGCAATTATAAGGCGGATCAAATTTTGAAGCGGCATGTTACCAATGCCTATATTGAGCTGAACAAGCAAAATTTCCGTTTAATCAATCGCGATATTGAAGCGGTTAACAAGGTTACCTCTACCGTATTTCAGAATTCACTGCTGCAGCAATTGAATCCGCTTTCGACCGAAGAGACAGTACTGCAAAGGGTGAAAAATTACGAGAAGCTCGAGAATTTGCTAACCACGTATTCGCAAGAGACAGATGAGCGCGAACCGGTCTACTACTCGCTCTATGTGTATGATCCGGAGAATACTTATTTTTTTGCTCCGTTTTATCCAGGACCGAAAAAATCCGGAGTTTATTTTTTCTCTGATAATGATAAGCCGGACTGGTTCGACGAGGCCGTCGACAAGAAAGGCAAAGGATATCTACGGCTGGTTGATCATTTGTCGCCACCTTCCAAAGGCCAAGGCAATCAGAGAACGCTCGCCTATATCCGGGCAATCAACAATATTTATAGAAATGGAACGATTGGGGTATTGGTGGTCACCAATTTGGATGCCCGGGTTCAAGAGTCGCTGAGAACGGTGTCGCTGCCGGAAGGAGAACTTTATTTTACAAATTGGAACAACCGCGTGCTAAGCGCTCAAAGTAATGACCACGAAGATGTGCTGGAGCTCCCACCGGAGATAGAGGATATGGGAATGACTAGCGGTGTGGAGGATGTCATTACCAGCGATTATATTTATGTCGTCAATTATAACCACATATTGCAGCAGAAACTGGTTTATAAAGTCCCGGTACAAGCACTGCTGCATCAGCAGAAGGAGATCAAACAGGTGATTCAGCTGATCTCGCTTGTCTTCTTTGTCGGGAGTCTGATCTTTATGCTCTATTTCTGGCGGTCCCTGATGATGCCAATCCAGAAGCTGGTTTATTTCGTTAGACGTTATGAACCGGGGAATATCGTTCCGCAGACCCCACGCAGAGAGAAGAAAGACGAGATCAGTGTGTTGATGCATAGCATTTACGATATGGCGCGTCGGTTGAATGTGTTGGTTCATTATAAATACACGATGGATCTGAAGCAGAAGGAATCTCAATTACAAATTCTATATCAGCAGATTAACCCGCATCTGCTCTACAATACGCTAGAGAGCATCTACTGGAAGAGTGCGATGGAAGGGAATACCGCTTCTGCTGAAATGATCAAGGAATTGTCCAAATTGATGAAGATCAGCCTCAGCCGGGGCAGGGAATTGATTACGCTCGGGGAAGAACTTGAACATGCTTCTGCCTATATTAAATTACAGCAGCATAGATATGATTATCAGTTCCAAATCTTGATAGATATCCCCGAAGAACTGCTGCCAGTCTCGATTCCGAAGATTACACTACAACCTTTAATCGAGAACGCTATTATTCATGGAGTGAAGCATATGGGGGAGGACGGCGAGATTGTGATTCGCGCTGCCTCGGATGAAGATAATCTATTTATATTCATAGAAGATAACGGGTATAAATCAGTAGATTATGAAATGATAAACCGCCTACTTGATGAAGAGAATCCGGATCCGACATTTGGCTACGGAATTCGTAACATCCATCAGCGGATCAGATTACATTTTGGAGCCAATTATGGACTGTATTATTCGAAACGCGAGGAGGGCGGAACCCGGGTGACGCTTAAACTTCCAAAGTCCGTATGAGTACAACAATAGAGTAACTGTTCAAATAGGCCTATTTTCCGAATCGAAGTGAACTTTTGGAACCACCTCAAAGAGATATAGGGGGAGAAGTGTATGTACAAAATATTGGTTGTTGATGATGAACCATTGATCTGTAAGGGGCTGGCCGGGCTGTTGAACAGCTCCGGAATTGATGTTGGGACGGTATTTACCGCCTATAGCGGACTTGAAGCCCTCGACTACATTCGTATGGAGGAGATCGATCTGCTTGTCACCGATATCCAGATGGGGGAGATGAGTGGAATCGAATTGATGCAGCAGGCGAAGATGGTTAAGCCGTGGATACAGACCATTATCATCTCTGCATATGAGACCTTTCAGTACGCACAGATGGCTTTACGACTAGGTGCCAAGGATTATCTGATCAAGCCACTTAATAGTGAGAATTTCCTCGACTCTGTCCGCAATGCCTTGCTGAAGATGGAGAGACCGGCCACGCAAATCAATGAATTCCTATCTGTGGATACGGACCATTTCCGAATGGAGGAATTTCGTCCAGAGAAGAATGAGCTCTTGCAGCGTCTGTTAAATGGAACTGCTTCTTCACAAGAAGTTGGTTTGGAGGAATTAAGATTAGTGGGGCCTTATTTCTCTCTGATCAGGATGAAGTTAGATTTTCTGCAGGAGGACTATTCGGAGCGGGATATCCGTCTACTTTGCTATGGAGCGAGAAACGTTACCGAGGAATTGTTACATAAAGAAGGAAATGTATTGACCTGTTATTCCGGCGAACGGGATATCAGCATTCTGCTGCAGTGGAACGAGATGGAGTATGCCGAACTGGATATGAACAAGATCAATCATCTCGAGATGATCGGGCGAAGTCTGCATCATCATGTGAATAAGTACTTAAACATCCCGGTAGTCATCGGAATCAGCCAGATTCTGAAGGGCGTTGAATTTCTGTCTGTCCTGGATCGTCAGGCGGATAAAGCAATCGCATGGGGCGGGAAGCATGGGGATTATCATGTGTTCTATTATGGCGACTTCAATTGGAGCAATTATGCCCAAGATCCTACCGCCGAAGAGCTTACGACGCAGAATAACCGGATTGTCGATAGTGCCAAGCAATATATCGAAGGCAATTACAGCCAGAAAGGGCTGACGATCCATGAGGTCGCCAAGAAGAACCATGTCAGTCCTAATTACCTTAGCTTTCTGTTCAAGAAGAACACCGGCTACAATTTGTGGGAGTATGTGATCAAACTGAGAATGGAAGAGAGCAAGTCCCTGCTGCTCCATACAGATCTGCGCCGTTATGAAATCGCCGAGCGAGTCGGATATGAGTCCCCCGAGCATTTCAGCAAAATATTCAAGAAATATTTTGGCCTCAGCCCAAGTGAGTTGAAGAAGTAAGAACAGCTATACTTCGCATAGTATTACACCTGTTCCCAAGCTCCGCGATTTTCTAAAATGAAAACTGGACACTAAAGAGAAATGAGGGAAACTCATGGAGGAATCGGTGATTTCACCAGGAAACATGGTTAAGGGGCCCGAGAAAAAGCTAAAAAAAGTACGAAAAACATCGAACTGGAAAAAGTATATGTGGGGGTATCTTTTTCTCGTTCCGGCTATCGCTATTTTTATTATTTTCTTGTGGCTTCCGATTATTAAGGGGATTGTGTACAGCTTCTACAATGTCGATTTCGTAAAGGGCAACACCTTTGTCGGATTTGATAACTATGTGAAAATATTTCATAACCCTGATTTATGGCTTTCTGTAAAGAATACATTGTATTTTATGTTCCTCACGCTGATTATCGGTTTCTGGGTGCCGATCGTAGCGGCGATTGCAATATCGGAGCTGAAGTTCTTTCAGGGCTTCGCACGGATTGCGGCCTATCTACCATTCGTCGTCCCTGGCGTAGTGCTATATGGCATGTGGAGATGGATGTACGATCCGGTCGGTCCGATCAACGCTATACTTGGCTGGTTTGGCGCAGAGCCAATCTCGTTCATTTCCGACGGGCGCTTCTCTATGGTTTCGATTGTCTTCATGGAGACATGGCAGCAGTTCGGATCGGCGATGCTAATTTATCTGGCCGGGGTACTGAGTATTCCACGGGACTGGTATGAAGCAGCAGAAATCGACGGCGCCGGAGTCTGGAGCCGGATCAAATATATTACACTCCCATCCATGCGCAGCTTGATCGTTCTGATGTTCATCCTACAGATTATCGGCACATCACAGGCTTACCAATCTCAATTGGCCCTGCTAGATGGTGGTCCGAACAAGGCTACGCTGACGTATTCACTCTTCACTGTGAAATACGCGTTTACCCAATTGGACTATGGGGCTGGTACAGCATTGGGTGTACTGATGTTTATCGTCTTGGGTATCCTCGGCGTCATTCAATTCAAGATGAACAGGGAGGATTACTAATATGGAAAGAGGCATCCTGTCACCATCGGACTTGCGGAAGCCGGGGAATAAGATCGTTTATGGCATTATGGTTCTGGGTATTGCTGTTATGGCCGTTACGATGCTGTATCCGATTCTAATGACGATGTTCAACGGACTTAAGAGCAATCCTGAGATCAATACCTTCCCACCGAAGTTTTTCCCGACGACTTGGCATTGGGAGAACTTCAACAAGGGCTGGCACTATATCGCCTTACCTGTATTTCTGAAGAATACGTTGCTCATATTCCTCGGGAATCTGTTCATGACGATCTTGGTACTTGGTCTGGCAGCATTTAGTATATCGCGAATTCGCGTTCCGTATAGCCGGCTGGTCTATTTCTTCATTCTGCTTACACTATTCATACCAGCAACAAGTTATATGATTCCTAACTTTGTGAATCTGAAGCAGCTCGGGTTGCTTAATTCCTACTGGGCCTTCTGGCTACCAGCCGGAGCGAATGCATACTTTTTCCTGCTGATGAAGAATTTCTTCGATGGCATTCACCCGGAAATCTTCGAAGCAGCAAGGATTGATGGGGCTTCAGAGTTGACGAGCTATTTGCGGATTGCTGTTCCGTTGTCCGTACCGATCTTTGCCACATTGTCGATCTTTATTTTCTCTACAGCATGGAACGACTGGTTCTGGCCATCACTCGTTATGCATACGGAAGATAAATACACACTGGCAACTGCGATATATAAGTACGTAATTAATGCAAGGAGCTTGGATAGTAGTATCAAATTCTCGATTTTGTTCATGGTCATGATTCCGCCGATTTTTGTGTTCTTGGGATTCCAGAAATTCATCGTGCGCAGTGTTAGTTTGAGTGCCGTTAAAGGTTAAGCGGGGGAGAGGTAGCGTTTTCATTTAGCGTAGGGCTGCACATGATCGCCATATGAATACACATCGTCCTCGCACAGGGAATCTTCTAATATAAAAATGTAGCAGTCGACAACAATTATGGAAAAGGGGAGTTTCAATGCGCAAGTTCTCAGCAGTACTGATGTGCCTTATGCTGCTAGGTTCACTGCTCGCAGCGTGTGGTGGCGGCGGAAAGAACAATGCAAGCGACAAGGCGAATAATGGAGGAGCTACTCCAGGTAATACCGGCAGTACCAACACGGCGACGACGGATGAACCGAAGGACGACATTACACAAAGGAAAGTAACGCTGAAAATACACTATCCATTGCCGGATGAGACTACGCTTCGTACGCAGGAAGACGATAAAATCGCCCGCTTCCAGGCGAAATATCCAAATGTAACGATTATCAAGGATGACTGGCAATATGATATTAACGAAATCGGTGTGAAAATGGCTTCCAACGAAGCCCCGACCTTCTACAACACTTGGGCGACGGAAGCCAACTTCCTGGTAGAACGCGGTTGGGTCGCTGACATCTCGGATCTGTGGAATAACTGGGAGTACAAGGATGAGATTAACCCTGTTCTGCAGAACCAATTTATCGTAGATGGCAAAGTATATGGGATCACTCAGAACGGATACATCACTTCTACAGTAGTGAATAAGAAGATTTTGGACGATAAAGGCGTTGCCGTTCCTTCACTCGATTGGACTTGGGATGATATGTATAACACTGCCAAAGCGGCTGCCGATCCAAAGAAAGGGATCTCGGGTATTGCCCCAATGGGTAAAGGAAATGAAGCAGGCTGGAACTGGACGAACTTCTTATTCGAAGCTGGTGGAGATATCGAGAGCAACACAGATGGTAAAGTAACAGCTGCTTTTAATACCGATGCAGGCGTAAAAGCCCTCGACTTCTATAAGAAGCTGAAATGGGAAGCCAATGCAATTCCGCAGGACTGGGCCCTCGGCTGGGGTGATGCGGTAAGCTCGTTCCAACAAGGACGCACAGGTATGGTTATCGCAGGCGCATTTGACGTCGTTCAAGCTGCTCTAAATGAAGGGGGCATGAAGCCTGAGGATGTGCTCGTCTATCCGATGCCGGCTGCTGAAGCTGGCGGCAAGCATTACGGAATTCTAGGTGGTAACTATCTCGTCATCAACCCGAATGCAACCAAGGATGAGCAAGAGATGGCCTTCCGCTATATTACGTTTGATTATTTCGCAGATGATGCTCTGAAGGCAACGGAAGATACAATTAACGCTCGTAAAGCTGAAGGCAAATACTATGTTCCGACTCCACTTGAGTACTTCAAGGATGATTCTGAGTATGCAAGCAAGATTCAAGCGATCTATAACAAGTACGATAACGTGTATAAATACGATTCGAACCTGTTCTCATTGCTGGAAGGCAAACCAGAAGCTCAATTTGGTACACAGGACTACTATGCAACGATGTCCAACGTAGTACAGGAATCGTTCTCGAAGAAGGACACGGATTCGAAGAAACAGCTTGATATCGCTGCACAGTACGTGCAAGAGAATTACTTTGATAAGATTGCAGCGAAATAAGCTGATTCATTATCGGTGCAAAAGGTGTGCATACAAAACAGGCGTCCCTAATAGGGACGCCTGTTTCTTTTGATTGGATAGAATATATATTCCAGAAAGTTATATTTGTACGAACAATTATTTGAATTTGCTCATAAATTCGGTCTCACTGATCTGTGTTTCTTGGAAGGCAGATTTATATTTTTCAATATTACTTACGGCTATGATACGATTGCCCTTGAGTTGGTAAATGAACGGTTCGATGATACCGTAATAATGTGGTGAGCCTGCACCACTAGGTGCGATTGTAAAAATATATTCTTCTCCTTTAAGTAAGGTGGCACGTAAAGGAGCCCTTTCTGCTTTATAGGTACCGCCACCAACGGCAATTTTGATCTGGTCGCCAGGTGCCAGATTGCCTTTAAGAACCTTTGTAACCGTCACGTTATAATCTGTCCCGGGAATGATTACTTTAGCGTCTTCCTTTGTCGGGTCTTCAGAGTCCCGTCTCAAATTCCGTGGTTCCCCATTTCCATCTGTGAGTGTACCAGTAATGACAATTGGTGCATTATCAATAGCCATATCGATATTGATAGCTATGGCTTCGTCGATGTCGACGATTGTCTTTCCTTTCATATAGGAAATGCCAAAAAACAAAACAGTCGCTAGGCATGCCGCAACAAGTGCCGTCAACGCAATACTTTTGAAACGAATGGACATTTGATTGTCACTCCTTCAAAATTGTTATGGCGTACGGAGGATTACTTTAAGGATAAAGTGAATTCAAACCATTTACGTCATCAGTTTGAGGATATTGATAATAATAAAGTCCTGACTGCATGACAGCAGGATTGACACTAGAATGCCCTAATCCTTGAAAATGCCCCAGTTCATGGTGCGCGACTTTAATCTGTAACTCATCTTTACGATAGGGATTATTGTAAAAATACAAATTGTTCAACCCGACATCTGAACTGTTGATCGTGGAACCAAAAATGCCAGTGCAATATGTGTAAGTTATTCCCATTGTACTGGAGTCTTCGTTATAAATACCAAACAGATTTGGGGTCACCCCACTATAGTCGTGGGACATGTTAGCTTTAGTTCCTTTATCATTAAAGCGCACAACGGCCGTTGCAAAGATCGTGCGGTAATCGCTTGGCGTTGATTCAATGAATTTATACTTGATGCTACCGGGAGATGCCCACTTGCAACTAATATTATCATAATCATTATAAGCCAGTGCATAGGAGCCATAGGTAAAAAAAAGAACGGTGACAAACACGAGGATATGAACGACTTTGGTTTGTTTCAATAATCGGTTCATAAGGAGCCTCCTTGTGAAAAGAATTTTGTAACTCTTCCAATCGATCTCTTTCGCTCTTACCGAACACTCGTTTTTTTACCTTCAAAATGGTTCATAACTTTGAGAAATTTTTTACCTCCTTCCGCTAACTCAATTTAAACGGGGGTATTTCAGTTATGGCTATCATGCTGTCTACATATAGAACGTTACAAACAACAAAAATGACGATATTTATTTGAAAAAGATAAATTATGACAAAATTGCTGACTTATTCATTGTCCCACTGTGAACATTTCATGATGCCATTTATTCTCTCAATGTTAGGTAATGTTATTTAATAGGGGGGATCAAATGGATCAGTGGATTACCTTGATAAATAGCAACATTAACGAATTGGATACGGAATTACAGGAGCTTGTCTATTACTCCTATTATCAGTTTGTGTATAGGGATATTTATTCTTTGGTTCGAGATCATGCAACAACAGAGGATATTATACAAGATGCGTTTATTAAGATCTCCCAAAAAGGCCCGCATTCCCATCCATTAAATTTAAAAGGTTGGGTTAGAACAGTGACACGAAACGTTACTTTTGATTGGATAAGAAAAAGTAAATATATTCATCTTGTTTGTTTTAATGAACATGTAATACAAGCAGCAACTTCGCTAGGAGGTCCAGAGAGTGATGTAGAACGTAAAATACGAAACGAGCTGCTCCATCAAACAATCAATGAATTAAAACCAGAATATCGGTCTGTGATTTTCTTGTATTACATCGAGGAAATGTCATATAGAGAGATTTGCCTAGAACTTATTTTATCAGAACAGGTTGTTGCCCAACGACTTGCAAGGGCACGAAAAAAACTACTCCAACGGTTTTCTAGAAAATGGGTTGATTTCAATTAGTAATATGGTGATGGTAAGTGGGGCCAGTACCGGTTAAACTGACATGGTATCAAAATGTATCAGAAGAAGACAACATTGTGTTGTCTTCTTCTGGGTAATAAACATCTTATCTTTGAAGTTATTCAGATTCTCACGGTAATAATCATGATAGGCAGAGAGATATTGCTCAACGTACATATCGATGCTTATTTTCCTCTTTATCCAATTCTACATAAAACAATCCCCTGTGACCCAAGCGAAATTGCTTAAGCCACAGGGGATTTATATTTTAATCCAGTCTGGCTGGATTATGACGTTTATTTACCAGCTATTTCTTTGAAGGAAGCCTCGGCTGCTTCAAGGGTGAAGTCGATGTCTGCTTCGGTGTGAGCCGTTGTCAGGAACCAAGCTTCATATTTGGATGGTGCGAGATTGACGCCGCGATTCAGCATAGCGCGGAAGAAAGCGGCAAATGCTTCGGTATCCGTATCTTGCGCCTCATCATAGTTCGTTACTGGATGGTCGCAGAAATGTGTTGAGAAGGAGCCGCGAATCCGATTGATTGTCAATGGCACACCATGACGCTTGGCTGACTCAGCCAGGCCATCGGTCAATTTCACAGTAAGACGATTCATCTCCTCGTATACTTTAGGGTCCTGCAGCACTTCAAGACAAGCGATACCTGCGGAGATCGAAGCCGGGTTACCAGCCATCGTTCCAGCTTGATAAGCCGGGCCGAGTGGAGCAACCTTCTCCATGATCTCTTTGCTCCCGCCGTATGCACCGATTGGTAGGCCGCCGCCGATGATCTTGCCAAGCGCAGTCAGATCCGGCTTGATCGCATCATGGTTGTCCAGTCCCGCATAGGTCTGAGCTGAGCCGTAATGGAAGCGGAAAGCGGTAATGACCTCATCATAAATAACGAGCGCGCCGTATTGATGAGTAAGTCGGCATACATCTTCAAGGAAGCCAGGCTTTGGCATAACCATCCCGAAGTTACCGACAATTGGTTCGATCATGACTGCCGCTACGTCATCGCCCCATTTCTCCAGAGCTTCCTGTAATCCAGTCGCATCGTTAAATGGAACGGTAATGACCTCTTGAGCGATGCTTGTTGGGATACCGGCGCTGTCCGGGATGCCGAGCGTAGACGGACCTGATCCTGCGGCAACGAGTACAAGGTCGGAATGGCCATGATAGCAGCCGGCGAATTTGATAATCTTATTGCGGCCAGTATAGGCACGAGCCACGCGAATCGTCGTCATGACAGCCTCTGTACCGGAATTGACGAAGCGGACTTTATCCATCGAAGGAATCGCTTCCTTCAGTATAACGGCGAGTTGGATTTCAAGCTCAGTAGGCGTACCGTACAGCGTTCCGTTAGCCGCTGCTTCGGTAATGGCCTTCGTGACATGCGGATGGGCATGTCCGGTAATAATTGGGCCGTAAGCAGCCAGATAGTCGACATAGCGGTTGCCGTCGACATCCCAGAAGTAGGCGCCTTCGCCCTTCTTCATAAAGACGGGCGCCCCGCCCCCAACCGCTTTGAACGAGCGGGAAGGGCTGTTGACGCCGCCAACGATATGTTGAAGTGCTTCCTCATATAATACTTCGGATTGTTTCCTGTTCATGATGTGTAACTTCCTTTCACAGTAGGTAATAGTGCTTCCAGGGCTTGGGGTCTGGTTGTTTGACCGTCTCCACAGGCTCAAGGCCCGCTGGAAGTATCCGCAGCTTCATTCTTAATCTTCGGTGCGCTGTTGCTACCGTTAGTCTTAGAATTGCTGTCGTCCCCGCTGTTTTGCTCTTCTGCTGAGGTGTCATCTGTTCTATTGAATACTTCCTGGACATACGCTTTGAGCTCTTCCTCACTCTTGATACCGAGCACATCAGCTCCGCCGACACTCTTCTCGACAAGAAGGCTCATTGGTGGAATTTGCTCACTGGCTGTCATTTTGCTTGAATAGCCAAGATTGGCCAGCTTCCACATATCGTTAATCGTCAGGTTTGTATCGATATATGGGTTGATTTTCTCAAGAATAGACGGCAACTTGAGCAAAGAGGTCGTCGAGATCATCTTATTCGCAACCGCCGTCAGGAAATTACGCTGACGCTCTGTGCGGCTGTAGTCCGAGAGGGCATCATGCCGGAAACGGACGTATTGCAGCGCAGTTTTGCCATCCAGATGTTGTTGACCCTGTTTCAAATCGATATCGTACTCATGGTTATCGGCTTTGCTCGTATAATGCATATCCTTCTCTACATAGAAGTCTACGCCGCCGATAGAGTCAACCAGTTCGATAAACCCTTGAAAATCGGTATAAACATAATATTGAATCGGTATGCCCAGCAGGTCGGAGACCGTCTTCATAGCTGTGTTAGGTCCATGGGTGATTGCCGAATTGATTCGATTCATGCCATATTCAGGAATCTTGACGTAAGTGTCCCGCATGATCGAGAATAGATACCCGCGTTTGGTTACTGGATCAAGTGAAGCCACCAGCATGGTATCGGAACGTGGAACTTCTCCTTTTTGCAGGCCGCGAGCGTCAACGCCCATCAGCAGGATATTCACCCTGTCGGTTCCTTCCCATTTTGGCGGTTCTGGGTTCTTGGTTGTCTCTGTCGGTTTAACCTGATAAAATGGAGAATCCTCGCCGGTCTTTTGGAAATGGTCCACCTGATTGTAAATAGAGGTGAAATAATAGGCCAGAAAAGCAACAACAATGACCAGGACCGCGAGTAACGACCAGAGGATGGTCCGCTTCGTTCGTTTTGTCATATAAATTTCTTTCCTTTCAGAAAAAACGATGAGTTCATTTTGATGGCAGTACTCCATACATTATAATTTTTTTTATAGTTACAATCAATTTATGAGGGTTAGTATTCTTTTAGGAGGCTTTTCTTATGAATCAACAATCTGTTGAACTAGGACAACCTGTTCCAAATTTCACACTTCCTGCTAGCGGGGGCAATGAAGTAAGCCTAAGCCAGTTTCGTGGACGAAAGGTCGTTATATATTTCTACCCGAAAGACATGACCTCAGCCTGTACTCAAGAGGCTTGTGATTTCCGTGATAATTACAGCGCAATTAGCGGGCAGGATGCGGTCGTGCTCGGTATTAGCGGTGATCCGGTGAAGTCACATAATCGGTTCGTGGTGAAGCAGAATCTTCCGTTCCTGCTACTTTCGGATGAAGACCATGAGGTCAGCAGAATGTTCGGCGTGTGGCAGCTTAAGAAGATGTATGGCCGCGAATATGAAGGCATTGTCCGATCCACATTTCTGATTGATGAGGAAGGGCGACTGGTTCGCGAATGGCGTGGGATTCGAGTGAAGGGACATGTAGAGAATGTTCTGGAGGCTATAAGGTAGTTCACAATAAAGAAGGGCGCAGTGGACAACTCGTACAGAGGGTCACACGGCGTCCTTTTGTTATGTTCAAACAAAGTCTATTTTGTTCTCTTACGACATACAATCTACCAGATGCAAAAATGATATAAACGGCGGAGGTAGAAATAAATGAGAAGAAGATTCATTTCCAGTTTTGTGGTGATACCGATCCTATTTGTAGTGCTGGTATTCGCAGTAAGCTCGCTTCTGATCTCTCGGCAGGCAGGGATTATGGAGGCTTCGGCCAACTCATTGGAACAGAGCGGAAGTGCACAGTCACAGACTGTGTCTCCTAGGGGAGAGGTGCAGAATGAAGCGCATGAACAGCAGATTATCCAGACAGGGCAAGGGGTATCTACTGTGAATAGCGGCTCCTATGTGACATCAGCATCACCAGAACTGGATTCAGATAAAGCGGCTACCGCGGCGTTGCTGCCTACCCAGGCGCAAGCTGTCATGCCAAAATCCGATAGAGCAGATAAGATCGTCTACCTTACTTTTGATGACGGGCCTAGTAATTTGACCGATCAAGTGCTGGGAATTTTGAAAAAAGAAGATGTTTCCGCCACCTTTTTTATACTAGGGGAGAACGCTAAGAAAATGCCTGAGGTCATTACACGGATTGTTGAGGCGGGCCATACAATTGGTAATCATACTTATAATCATGAATATAGTGAGCTGTACCAGAGCTTCAATGTGTTCTGGGGCCAGATTAAGGAGACGGAAGAAGTACTAAGGGAGATTACCGGAGTGCGCCCGGAACTGGTCAGAGCTCCAGGTGGCACTTATGACCATTTTGACAAGACGTATTTCGATTTATTGGAGCAGGCTGGTTATAAAGTTTTTGATTGGGACGTAGACAGTGGAGATTCCAAACGGAAGGGAGTGCCTGCTGCGGAAATTCTACGGAACAGTACTCCCAGTAAGCTGAAGAATCAAATGATTGTACTGATGCATGATGGAGCGGGACATGCGGAGACAGTCAAGGCGCTTCCGGGTATTATTGATTTTTATAAAAAGCAAGGGTATGTCTTCCGTACGTTGTCAGCGGAACAGCCGCCCGTGCAATTCCCCATCTCGAATAAGATGAAGCGGCCAACGCGGACAGCCCCGTCCCAAGCTTGGATTGAGAATCATATTGTGCCAAATGCTGCGTTGTTCGGTCCCGGACTGCCGTTGTATGTAGAAGCAGGTAGCGTGCGGACGAAGCTAGCCGCGGGAGAATATGACCTGCAGGGTGAGCAGTATCAGGTTCCGCTGCGGGCAGTAATGGAGCGCCTGGGTGCGAAAGTGACGTGGGATCATCCGAATCGCAGTGCAGTTGTAACCTGGGGAGACTCTAAGGTGATTATCGATACGATAGGAAATACGATAATGTCCGAATCTGATCTGGGTGAGGGGAAATCGGAAGCACACTCTATCTCTCTTACAAGTAAGAACGGAGCTATCTGGGTCCCACTTCGGTCCATTCTTGAGGCAACGGGGCATCCGATCCTATCGACTTCCTCAACCACCGAGGAGCGGCTCGTGAAGGCAAGTTAGCAAGCGTTTATCTCTTGGGATGTGTGTTCGGCCTCTAGGGGTCTATTTCCACTAGATTCTGGCGATACTGATTGATAGATTTAATCGCCGGAAATGGAGGAATGGAAGAGATGAATCAAGAGCAGGCTCAAGAGCTACTTGAGCGCCTGGTGAATCGTGTAGAACGTGTCATTGTTGGAAAAAGAAAGGAAATCGAACTTATACTCGTATCGATGTTATGCGGCGGGCATGTATTGCTAGAGGATGTGCCTGGTGTTGGCAAGACGATGCTGGTCCGAACATTGGCGAATTGCGTAGGCGGGAGCTTCGGGCGGATTCAATTCACGTCCGATCTGATGCCTGCAGATGTCACCGGTGTGACGGTATATCATCCGCAATCTGGATATTTCGAGTTCAGGCAGGGGCCGATTCATGCCAATATCGTGCTTGCGGACGAATTGAATCGGGCCGCTCCGCGCACTCAATCCGCACTGCTGGAGGCAATGGAGGAGCGAAAGGTTACGGTAGACGGGGTTACCAGATCCCTGCCGGAGCCTTTTTTGCTATTCGCGACGCAGAATCCATTGGAATACGAGGGAACTTACCGACTGCCGGAGGCCCAAATGGACCGCTTCTTGATGAGGTTATCTCTTGGCTATCCTACGCCGGAGCAAGAGATAGAAATGCTCGGACGCTTCAGCGATCCGCAGGCTGTGGGAATTAAGCCGATACTGCTCCCGGAAGAGATCATTATGCTTCAGCGTCATGTCAAAATGGTGCTCGTAGATGATAGAATCAAGCGTTATATGGTTCAAGTGGCGGATACATCTCGGCGTCATCCGAGGATCTCGCTCGGCATCAGCCCAAGGGGGACTCTCTCATGGCTGGGAGCGAGCCAAGCAATGGCCTTCTACAAAGGACGGACCTATGTTGTGCCTGATGATGTTAAGCAGGTAGCGGAAGCTGTATTGGCGCATCGGATCATACTGACTGGCGAAGCGAGAATTTCAGGGCTGGAGAGTCGGCAGGTGATTGCTGAATTATTGAACGGCGCCACGGTTCCTGTATTTCATCGCGCTACGGGTGTCCCATCATGAGGGGAGGAGCTTGGAATTGGGTCTGGTGCGCGCTGGCGGCCGGTCTGCTGACCGCACTGTACGTATGGCGAGGAGGAGCAACGCTGCTCTTCCTATGCCTGCTGCTTGGTCTGCTGATATGTCAGGGAATGGTCATTCTTTTATTCGGACCGCGTGCCATTAAGATAGAACGATCTTGGTTGCCCCTTCAGCCAGTGGCTGGAGAGCCTATAGAAGTGACTCTGCGTGTTAAGGTTGCCCGAGGTATTCCGGTACCTTGGCTGCTTATTCGGGACAAGCTAGCGGTGCAGGCAGAGCGGATTGATTCGGATCAAGAATATGAGAGCGGGAGTGTACTGCTGAGCGGATTCCGCAGGCAATACACCGTAAAATATGTGATATCAGATCCGCAGCGCGGGGGTTATGGGGCAGAAGCGGTATTCGTTACCTATGGAGATCCGCTGGGCTATTTCAGACGGACACTAAGGACAGCTATGAACGATACGATTTATGTTTACCCAGCTGGGTTGGCTACTTGTCCAAGCCAAGGGATGAACTCGGAGACAAGCTCCTCTATAGAGCGTATTCGCGAATATTTACCAGGTGATCCACTGCACCGTATCTATTGGAAGGGCTCGGCGAGGACGGGAACGCTCTTGTCCCGAATTCCGGATGATAGGGAGAGGTCTGTACGTTGCTTATGGTTAGATACTCGGCTTATGGCATACACGCCTGTAGCGCGGACGGGTTGGCCGGAGGACAGTGTAACATATGCCGATTTTGAGTTAGCTGTCCAAGCAGCCGCAGCAGTTCTTCGCGGTGAGCTAACCGTAAGGTCTGATCGGGAAGCTGACAACGGTGAGCTTGAGCTATGCTATGGAACGACTGCCGAAGGGATATCGATCTCAGGACAGCGGGATGTTAGGCAAGGGCTTAACTCGCTAGCCGGGCTTAAGGCGGATAATTCTACTTCCCATCTTGTGCTTCCCGCTGGTGCGATTGCTCCCCGTAAGGAAGTAATCTATACACTGATTACGGGAAGAATGACTTCCGAGCTTATATCCTCAGCTCTGCAGTGGGTAGAAGCGGGCGTAAAGCTGGAGATTTGGACTACGGTTGCTAGTAATGATGAGGCGGAGATGGGAACATGGTTAGCTCGTCTGCAGCGGGCTGGTATTCCTTATGTTAACCTACCTTCATTTTTGTCCGTGCAGTCTAATGACAGGGGGGACGGACATGTCAGTGCCTAATGTAGAAGGAATGGCCAAGGGGGATTCCCTGACAACGTTCACTGTGCCATTACAGGGAAGGGTCTCTACTTCATTCCGCGATATCGTGGTACACAGAAGTATGATCTCTTTGCTGCTATTTGCCTTGTTTTCGGAATGGCTCTATCCGCTGCAAAAGTTGATCGGTGATGATCATTATCGGGTTATTACCCTGTTTATGGTACTTACAGGTACTCTGCTGCTTATCGGTTGCCTCGGTCTATCAATACGGCTACTGCTTGGTATATATCCACTACTTATCTACGTTGCTCTGTACTACCTTTATGGGGGTGAAAGCGGGAAAAGCTGGTTCTTCAGCTATGTCCAGCTGCTGGGAGCTGATTTTACGGAAATTGTTCAATCTGGCCGATTGTACGGAGTGAGCATCGAGACACGCGCTCTGTTGCTATTGATCGGTTGGACGCTATTGGTGTGCTCCGTGCAGATATTGGCATTTGGAAGGCAGAATACTACGCTGTTCTTTTTTGCATCGATTATTTACTTGCTGGCGCTTGAAATGACCGGTGAGCAAGAGGTATACGTAGGACTTGTTCGTACATTATGTTGGGGCTTTATTTTGCAGCTATTTCTGTTCAGGAGGAGGCTGCGAGTTCTAGCAGGGGATCAACGATTTCAGGAGACGATGTCACTACGCCAATCATGGCGCCAGTCGAAGCAGAGGTTAGTAATTCAGGAAAAACGAAGTCTTGCGGGTCAGCCACATGCAAGAGGATTTGAGCGCATTTGGCTCGCCGTTTGTGCAGTTATCCTGCTGGCGGGATTGTTAGGGACAGCCCGCCTTACCTTAAGCATACCGATGAAGCCAGTTCGGAATATTGCCTGGGACGATGTGATCCGGGCCTGGGAGAACTGGAGTGGCGAGCGACTTGGTGAGAGGCAGGCTCAGACTTATAAGATGTCGGGGTATGGTCAGGATGATTCGAAGCTAGGTGCGTCTCTGAGTCTCAGGCATGAAAAGTACTTCACCGCCTTCTCACCCTATCGTACATATTGGCGTGGTGAGAGCAAAAATATATATACGGGACAAGGATGGAGCGTGTCTGGATCAGACAGACTCGTCCTTGATCATAATGGAGATACCCACGCACTCTCAACCGATTCCCTAGTTAGAGAGACGGAAGAATCGGGTAATACATTCGAACAGACCGTTATATTTGCAAGCCCGGAGAGTAGGAATATTCCACTGTTTGCTGGTGGTTTGCCAGCGGGGCTAGCACATTTGTATATAAATGAAAATCTAGATGAGAAGGCGAGCGGCGGCAGCATATACGATGCTTCCTCTGATGCGGTATTCAGTGATCTGGAG
>DASYFA010000211.1:0-8321 GCA_036498705.1 Paenibacillus sp. | reverse complement strand
ATTATTCCAGGCTGCGCTGCCGCCAAAGGTATCAAGTACATATTTGATTGGAACATACGTGGTGCTATTCTGTAGAAGCGGAGCCGCATCAATATTCTTCTTCTCGCCGTTCACGAGCATCGTCTTCTGCCCGATGGTCATAACTGCCTTAGCACTAGGAAAGCCTGTACCACCGCCATCTGTAGCTGGAGCTGTGAAGCGAATATTGTCAAAGGACACGCTGCCTGTCAGCGCACGCTCATCCTGACCTTCTTCAAGATTTACGACATAGAGTCTCTTGAGCTTAGCCGGATACTTAATTGCGCTCGCCGTCAGATCGACCGTCAGCGTTCTCCAACCTGTAAAATCAATCTGTCTGGTCAAATCAACATAGACACTCTTGCCGTCCGCATCAGCGAACTCAGCGCGCAGCCAGTTCAGGCTAGAGTCACCCAGGACATCGATTGTCATCTTAGTTGAATCCTTCGGAATTTCTTTACCTGTTGTACCATTCATCTGTGCGTAGCCGAATTTATTGCCAACTCCGCCGCTTAGATCATAGTCAAGCTTCAGGACTTTCGAGTTTGCACGATCTCCTGTCCCTTGTACCACAGATGCCGTTCCTTTCACTTCAGCTGGCAAGCCAGTAAAGGACACCGGATAGGATGTATTCTCGAAATTCTCCCAGATTTGCTCGGAGGATGTAGTAAATACGATTGGTGTTCCGCTGAAGCCATCATATTTAGGAGTCGCATAGCCCACCTTCGCTCCTGCATTTACGGATTGCACGGAGAGTACGCCATCCTTCACACTTGCCTTCATGCCGGTCATTTCCCATTTCACTGAATCCGCCGGAATCGTTACGGTGTTGCCATTCTTAAGTGTTGCCGTAACCGGTACGGATACCGAGGTACCCGCTTCCAGCGGCGCCGACGATATGCCCGCGCTTAGGCTATCCAGATCGCTACCACCGAGAACGGTAATACTCACACTATTCTTGGCATCTCCGCTCACGGCAGTAATTGTCGACTTACCAGATTTAACGGCTTTGAAGCCATCACCCGTCCAGGTTATATTCCCGTTATCCGATTTCCATGTCGCCTGAATTCCTGAAGCGTCAACTGGGTTATAGTACGTATCATAGCCCTTCAAAGTATACGAAGCGGACTGCCCGATCAATAGAGTTGTTGGGCCGCTCACTTTTAGCCCCTTCAGCGTTCCTTGCGGCGCCGTTGAGAATATGCCGAGGCCATTCGCTACCGCGCGTTGTCCCGCCGATCCATTCGAGGTAGTAAAGGTCAGCGTTGTCGATGTCTCAGCAAGTGGACGCGTTACCATCGTCGTCGATCCGCCGCCATCAAGATTCAGGCCTTTCCATATACCGATGCTCGTCATGAACTTCTGTAGCTCTGTCAACGTCAGGCCGCTGCTACTATTGTTACTCTCCGCCGTAATGAGGTAGGCCTTCTTGCCGTCCTTCGAATAACCTAATGCGGTTCTAGCGACCGCGCTGCTACCGCTGATCGATGTTGTCGGACGGGTAAACTGCGAAGCTTTCCCTTGATCCACGAGCAGAGTATGACCGCCGATCATCATCTTCAGATTAGCCGGATTGATCTCCTGCCCGCTAGTCAATGAACGAAGCTGGTAGTTCGTATCAATCTGCTGGCCTACGGCCAAATGATTGATAACGAAATCTGCCGCATCTCCATGGGCGCGTAGAATATATCCATCCGTTGGAACCGGACCTGGGATGGCTGCCTTTACGGAAATCTGCTGAATGATGCCGTTTTGAACAAGCACTTCCGTCGGTGTCGTTGTACTGTCTACCGGACGCGATTCCGACTTCCACGCGCTGGTGTAAATATACATTTGATTCACATGGCTATAGCCTTTGTCCGGCTCTGTCCGGTAAGCTTCCTGGTTAATACCAGAGAGCGGGAAGGTCGAACCATCCGAAGCAAATACCGTTCCGTTAAACCTGAACATATCGATCATCGGCGTACCGTCACTGGTCAAAGCAAAGGCATACATCCCTTCGAGCTCAGAAGGAGACGTGACTACCGTTCCTTGCGAGACAGTACCACCCATCGCAACCCCTTGACCAGTCATCGGGAAGAAGTCGCCATTGATCCCAGCTACGGCTCCAGTATCATTGGTCATGCCCTGGACCGTCTGTCTAGTCGTTAATTGCCCCCCCTTGCCCGTCATTACATCCAGTTGTACATATGGATTCGTTAGATCGACTTCAATCACATCAGCTAGCACATTGACCTGCTTGCCCGAGCGTGTCGTCGTATATTGATATTTTACGAGTTTGGCACCTGAGGTAATCATCTCTTCACCCAGCTTCACCGTCTGTTCCGCTGCCGCATGAGCGGTCGAAGCGTTCCTATTAAAAGGCCCCAAGCTTACTACAGGTTGGATCCATATCAATCCGGCCATCGTTACTAGCATCAGTTTTTTCCCTTGATTCGCCGCCAGGCGCACCCACTTGTTCTCTTTTCTCGTCTTCTCTTGTCCCGTTGCCTCTCTTCTGACTACCATGAAATTTACTACTCTCCCATCTATTATTTCAATAATCATCCCTCTAAATGTCTCTCATCAATCTATTACACTATTAATAGACTACATTTTTCTCGAAAAGTTACGAAAAAGTAGTAATTTTCTTGGGAGAGGAGGGGAAATGGGGAGAAACCCGGAAAAACTCCTTTTTCTAGACTAAACGATAGCCTACTTGGGAGAATAATTGGAAATCCTACAACTAATTCATACGGTACTCCCATTCTTCGAGAATTAGTTGTAAATAGTACAATTAAATTTCTTGTTTTGGTTCTAACTCGATGTTTCAGAGAATTTAACTGTAGGAAATAAAATTAAATCATACCTCTCTCTCATAACTAAGAATCTAGTTGTACAAAATACAGTTAATCATCATAATTTTCTCTCCTTGTCCTCTTACCATGAGTTCATCCCTATTACTCCCTGGCAAGTAGAGTTTACACCTGATAGAATAGAAGTAAATTTACATACCTAATGTGACGTAGAACGTCCCTCCATTTTTCTGAATGGTTGGGACGTTTCTTCGTGCCAAAATAATTCTCAGGAGGTATTAAGAATGAACTTCGAATCAGCACATCAAGCTTTTATCGATAAGCATGCAGCACAGCGAATCGGTGAGCGCCGAGGCAGACTTCTTCGTGGACATGGGCATGGGGAAGCTCTATTTCTTAAAAATGTCTGGTGGCCCCTTTATGGCCACTTTGAAGACTTGCATCCGGAGTACGAAATTCTGGATTGGCGAAGGAGATCCTATTTTGGTGACTTTGCATATTTACCCGGTCCCCTTAAATTTATGATCGAAATAAAGGGATACGGTCCACATGTCCAAGAAATGGATCGTCAAAAATATTGTAATGAACTAAATCGTGAACTCTTCATCCAGAGCTTAGGTTTCCGCATCATTTCTTTCGCCTATGACGATGTTTCAGATCGGCCTGAGCTATGTCAGTATTTATTACAGTCATTACTCAATCGCTACAAAGTCCAGCAACAGCCCGTACAGCGGACAGTGATGGCGGAATCAGAAATCATAAGGTACGCTCTATGCTCTTCCCACCAATCCATCAGCCCTAAGGAAATATCGCTTCACTTCCAAATTGATTATCGTACATCTGTGAAAATGTTGAGATCCCTATGTAGTAAAGGTTGGCTACTCCCCGTACATAGTGGTTCAGGTCAACGGATTCATCGTTATGAATTAACAATAAACTCGGTTGATTATTTCACATAAAAAAACAACCTCCTACGCTTTTTACAGGCATAGAGGTTGTCAATTGGATTACTATTATTGATTCAACTTATCCAGCACCCGCTTCAGCATCACTGCAGCTTGGGCGCGGGTAGCAGTGCCTTGTGGCTGGAAGGTAGTTGAAGTCATCCCTTGAATGATGCCTTCCTGTACAGCTTTGGAGACGGTCTGTTTGTTCTGGATTTTTGCCGCATCCTTGAACTTCGCTAACACCTGTGTTCCAGTATTAGCGACATCATACCCGGCATATTCCATCGCTCGC
The DNA here is from genome assembly GCA_036498705.1 of Paenibacillus sp. Lineage (GTDB taxonomy): Bacteria > Bacillota > Bacilli > Paenibacillales > Paenibacillaceae > Fontibacillus. The sequence continues at coordinate 4,269 of DASYFA010000211.1, read as the reverse complement.
ACCATCATCAACGCCATTTGCTCGCGTGAAATATTGCTATTCGGCTTGAATGTTCCATCAGAGTTCCCGTTGATAATGCCAGCCTTCGCCGCAGCCCCAATGTAACCTCCAACCTCTGAGCCTGCGATGACATCCGGGAAGCGGCGCGCACTCGATTCATCCTTGGCCAGCCCAAGTCCTTTGGCAATGAACATGGCGAATTCAGCCCGTGTGATGTTCTTGTCCGGTTCGAATTTCATACCACTATTCGCCCTCGGTTCAACAATTAATTTACTAGCAAGTTCGGAGATATCATTCACCGCCCAGTGCTTAGATGTATCACTGAAGTAACTGTATCCTAGCACAGGCCCAACGATCATATTACCACTGATCTTCCCTGTGAGGAGAATACCACTTCCGAACATCTGTGCTGCCGAAGGAGTGTAAGCCGTTGAGCGCGTCGTAAGATCATATCTCATCAGAGAGGCGGACTTCGTATCTCCCTGCTTATTGGACCGCATATACAATTGACCTTGAGTAGTGACCTCATTCTCAATGGCCCCCGCACTGTTCGTAGCCGCAACATAAATCTCGATTGGATCACCTAATGCACTGACGGTGACACCTGACTTAGATACCGGGGTCGAAGGCTTAACAGCCGGCAAAGATTCAAGCCTGATTATCAAATTCACACCGCTATAGGATCCGGTACCAGCCGCACGTGAAATATCAGAAAACGGCAGTTTCTCAAGCGGCAGTGTGTACAGAATATCTCCATATTTGACCGCAATAGATCCTTTCTTCCCCATCGTATAGATCTCCGTCAATGGACTCATCGGAATGACCACTGAAGCAGCTCGCTCAGATGTCGGAACCTCAAAGGCCAGCAAGCGCTGTGCCCCTGTAGTGAAGGCAAGTGATTCCTTCAGCTTGGCACTATCCACGGTGTATTTATTAATAGATTGACCGGCTCTGGAACGATCAGAAGAGGATTGAGCTGTGTTCTTCCCCATCACATAACCATTCACACCAAATTCCCCTGATGCCAGCGTAGTTAAATAAGAAGGTTGACCTCCTGTTCCAGGAGTAGTCGTACCCCCGCTCGTCAGGTTCGTTACCTGCATCGCACTATAACCCTTCATCATATTTCCGGCATTGTCATAGAGTACAGTCGCCCCCGACATATAAGACACCTCAACCGTCTGCGATGCCAGGACTGATGAACTCAGTTTGATCGTTACAGTATCTCCACTGACCGTTACCGATTGAATATTAACCCCAACCTTATCGGTACTAACATAGAATTGATTGACCGGAAAGGAGCTTACAGCTCTTAGATTTGTATTATATAGAATCGTAATCGTATCCCCACGGACACTGGCCGAACGAATTCCCTCTGCGACCATATTGTACGTCACAGGATATAGATCAATATATCCTGCCAAATTACCGTTCAAATCAGCAATTCCACCTGCACCCGAAACATAAGAGACGGTGACCGATTGATCTTTAGTAAATGAAGAAGCTAACGTTAGAATAACCTGGCTCGATTTAATCTCTACATTTGTTACATATATTGGAGTGTTGTTAACTAGCACAGAGAACTGGCTCTTCATTGGAACATTACTGGTTCTTAGCGCTTCGTTATAAGTTAACACGACTTTATTGCCGGAACCCTCTGCCCCGATAAATTCAGGTGGTATCGTATCATAGGTGTTACGTACGAAATAATCGGAGAACGCCGGAATATTCTGTCCCCTATAGTCTTGCAGCGGATAAGAGCCCGGTGAATAAGATACCTTGACTACATCTCCATTTGAGACCGAGCTGGACAAATACAGAGTAACCGTTCGTCCGCTTTGATAAATTCGGTCAATTCCTTTGGAATAGCCATTTGTCGTGACTGTAAATTGCTCATAGGCATAGGTGGATACACTTTTAAGGCTATCGCTGAAATATAAGGTCAAAGTGCTTCCTGTAACTGAGCCATCTTCAGGCTTTGGCAGTACGGAGTCTACACCATTCATTACCTCTTTATTCGAGAAAGTGGAGGCCGCATTTCCTGACAAATCCTGAATAGGGCGAACCGTATTACCGCTATAGGTCACTTTTACATTTTGTCCAACAGCTACGCCAATCTCTAGTGTAACGTACACACTATCTCCCGATATATAGGCATTAGTAATCCGGCGATTCTCGCCGTTTACAGTCACTGTAAAATTAGATGTAAGCAAATTGATCGATGAATCCAGCGATTTATTGTACTGCAAGCGAATGACTGAATTGGTGTACATCGTAGCATTCTGCAGTACCGGAGCCGTCTTGTCCGTTACCGCTGTCTGGAAAGTCCAATTCTTTGCTCCATCTATACCTGCAAACTTCGCTCCACTAACAGCATCCTCTATAGCTCCAGCGGCAATATCAACATAATAGGTTGTACCCTCTTGAAGTTTAGCGGTTGGTTTTATAATGAGCTGCTTTCCGGAATAATCAAGTGTCGCATCTACGGCAGTGTTGCCTTGCTTTTTCAGAAGAATTTTACTCTTATCTACTAATTTAATATTATTATTAAACGTAGCAATAATATTCGTATTCACCGACACATTCGTACTGCGATCAGATGGCGTTGGCGTCATGGATAGCGTCGATGATGCTGCGCTTGCTGTAGTAAAAGACCAACTCTGTGTCCCAACCTCATTGCTATCTGTATCCTTAAATGCTCCTTTAGGTACGCTAATTGTATATTTAGTGTTGTAAGTCAAGTCTGGCAGAGTAATCGTAATTCGGGAGGTTCCTCCGCCTGTTACATTGCTGGAAAGTACGTTGATCGGGATATTCTGCGTGCCTGAAGCTGCAGACTGTACACTGATGTCCCCCTGGTTCGGATACACCGGCCTGGAGAAATCTAACTGTACACTCGTATTTATTGCGACCCCGGTTGCATCTTTAGTAGGAACCATGCTCTTCAGAGAGACTTGATCTCCCTTTACATTAAAATACCATCCCTCTGCGCTGCTGATACCGGAGAAAGGATTCTTTTCACTATCATCGGATAGAAATGCCCCTTGATCGATGAGGACATAGTAACGCTCTCCTGGGGTCAGAGCTTTCTGATTGCCTACCTGCCAGGACACAACTTTTTCATTCACATTAACTGCATTATCTTGTACATCTAGAGCTAGAAACTCAGCGTTATCGGAAGCCCGTTTGACATAGATATATCCTTGGCCCTTCTGAACAGGGTTATCAAATTCAATACTCAGTCCCTGGGTCGTCCCTTCCACCTTAGCACCAAACCCTGGTGTATAATTGGTTATCGTAGGCCCTTCACTACCCGCATCTGCCGCCTTAGTTCCCCCCACTCCAAGTAGCAAATTAAATAACATCATAAATACAATGACTAACGTTGCTTTCTTTCTCACTCTTGATCAAACCCCTCTCACAAAATGCTATATATGTAATTCCGCCAACATGGCAGTAATGAGTCACACCTATTTTTATTAACGGCATATTCGACCCGCAAGTTTAGCACAAAATAAAACGGATACCCTTCAGAATCGAAAAGTATCCGTATACGAATATTATTATATATTCAATTAAATTCCAGCTTGCTCTTTCAAAGCATCTACCTTATCGAGACGCTCCCAAGGCAAGTCTACATCTGTACGACCAAAATGTCCGTAAGCCGCTGTCTGACGATAAATCGGACGACGCAGATCCAACATGCGAATAATGCCGGCTGGACGAAGATCGAAATTGTTGCGTACAAGTTCAACCAGCTTCTCTTCCGGAACTTTACCTGTACCGTAAGTATCTACGTTGATGGATACCGGAGTCGCAACGCCGATAGCGTAAGCCAGTTGAATTTCAACCTTATCAGCCAAACCTGCAGCTACGAGGTTCTTCGCAACATAACGGGCAGCGTACGCAGCAGAACGGTCCACCTTCGTCGGATCCTTACCGGAGAAGGCACCGCCGCCATGACGTGCATATCCGCCATAGGTGTCAACGATGATCTTACGGCCTGTAAGTCCCGCATCCCCTTGCGGTCCACCGATAACGAAGCGACCTGTTGGGTTAATATAGTACTTCGTCTCTTCATCAAGCAGTTCGGCAGGAACTACCGGAAGAATGACTTGTTCTTTAATATCCTTTTGAATTTGTTCCAATGTAATATCTTCGGCATGCTGCGTAGATACTACAATCGTATCAACACGCTTCGGCTTGCCATCCACATATTCGATAGTAACCTGTGTCTTGCCGTCTGGACGAAGATAGTCAAGTGTACCA
>DASYFA010000210.1:0-12042 GCA_036498705.1 Paenibacillus sp. | reverse complement strand
AGGACATTTCATATTCTCCGGCTTCCTTCGGGACGATCGTCTTGGACTCGTTCTTGCCGCTTAACTGCAGCCTTAGTCCAGGTACGAGCATTCCATGATTACCTTCCTTGCTCTTAAATGTGATCTTAACCGGGACACCCTTCTTCAAATGATATTCAGGCTGATCGAATTGGTAATTGGTCGCTTCGATCGTGAGCTCGGCTTCTGGTGTAATGTTATTATCTTCAGAACTGGTATTGGAACCGCTACCACAAGCAGCTAAGACGAGCAATAACACAGATGTAGCCATGAGTGCAATAGTCTTCTTCATAATCATCACCTGCAATATAGTATTTGTGTGACAAATTTAAGGATATTATAGCGCAGGTTTTTAAGTGGAAGAGGGGAACGGTATGAATAATTAGTGAACATTTCCCAAATTTTTCAGTTAGAGCTGTTTTGGGTGAGGTTGGAATCTTGGAAAATAAAGAAAACTACCCCGAAGCCTCCAAGTATGGAGGCGTGGGGCAGTTCTTGCTACAACTTATAACCTTAATTCAGAAGAAACTTATCGGGCTCTATTATCTCGGCCTGCTTCAAATGGTGTAGATACGGGGATGAACAGATCGATAATCCCGATCACTAATGCCGCCAGTAAAGCGCCGATTACAGACACGGAGACCCCGGATACGACGAATTGGGCGAGCCAGATCACGAGCGCGCTGGCCAGGAACCCAACGATACCGCGTCCAAATGGAGTGACCTTCTTGCCGAATATGCCCTCAATGGCCCAACCCAATAAGGCAATTACAAGAGCGAGCACCAAAGCGCTCCAGAACCCACCTACACTGAATTGTGGGACGAGCCAACCCACAACCAGTAATACGAGGGCGGAGACGATAAAACGGACAACATGCCCAAGAAAATTCATGGTATTTGCCTCCTTTTTAATGAAATTCATGTGGCAACTCCATATTATGATGTTCATGAAAGTCGGTTATTATGTGCCTGTATTTTTAAATTTAGGCGAAATAGCGAAATTTGAGCTGTTTCGATATAATGTAACCATAGCTCGAGAGAGGTTGTGAAGTTTCTTGGATCAGAAAATACTGAAAACGATGGAATATCCAAAAATAATAAATCAATTAGCCCGTTACGCGCAGACCTCGCTTGGCAAACAGATGGTAGAGGACTTACATCCAGTGACCCGTTTGGAGGATGTGAAATTGATGCTGCAGGGGACGGAGGAATCCTTTACGGTTGATCGGCTTAAGGGTTATCCTTCCTTCGGGGGAATTGTAGATATAACGTCGGCGGTGAGACGCGCCCGCATCGCCGGTACGCTGAATCCCCATGAACTGCTAGGGATTGCGACGACACTTGAAGGTTCAAGACGAATCAATCGCTATCTGTCAGCAGTACACGAGGACAATCCGGTGGAGATTTTGTTTACGCTGAGCGATTCCTTGAGCGAGCAGAAGCACTTAGAGGAAGCAATCAAACGCTGCGTCGATGACAATGCGGAGATTATGGATTCGGCAAGTTCGGAGTTATCGCAAATTAGACGTGAGCTACGTGGTGGTGAAGTGCGGATCCGTGAGAAGCTGGATGCGATGATCCGTTCGTCGACGGTATCGAAGATGCTGCAGGATCAGATTGTTACGATTCGCGGCGATCGCTTCGTCATACCGGTTAAGGCGGAATACCGTTCTCATTTCGGCGGAATCGTGCACGACCAGTCAGGTTCGGGGGCAACCTTGTTCATTGAGCCAGAGTCGATTGTAGCGATGAACAATAAGCTGCGCGAGACGAAGCTGCGTGAGGAACGAGAGATTGAGGTTATTCTTCAGAAACTAACTGCACTCGTAGGCGAACAGGCGGAACTGCTGCTATATGATATCGATATCCTGGCCCAGCTAGACTTTATGTTCGCTAAGGCGCGTCTGGCGCGCGAGATGAAGGCCACGCTGCCGCGAATGAATGACCGCGGCTTCATTAAGTTGCGGAGAGGACGTCATCCGCTCATTTCGATTGACCAAGTTGTTCCGATTGATGTTGAGCTCGGCAATCACTTCTCGACGATTATCGTCACTGGTCCTAACACCGGCGGAAAGACGGTTACGTTGAAGACGATCGGCTTGCTCAGTCTGATGGCCATGTCCGGATTGTTCGTTCCGGTTGAAGAAGGATGTCAATTATGTGTATTTGACGCGATCTATGCGGATATCGGCGATGAGCAGAGCATTGAGCAGAGCTTGAGTACTTTCTCTAGCCACATGACAAACATTATCTCGATTCTGAAGAACATGACGCCTAAGAGTCTTGTTCTGCTGGATGAGCTTGGGGCGGGAACTGATCCAGCTGAAGGCTCGGCTCTGGCGATTGCGATATTGGAGCATATTCATTCCCTTGGTTGTAGAATGGTAGCGACTACGCACTATAGCGAGCTTAAGGCTTATGCCTATGAACGTAAAGGCGTTATCAATGCCAGTATGGAGTTTGACATTAATACATTAAGCCCTACCTACCGCTTGCTGGTTGGTGTACCTGGCCGAAGCAATGCATTTGCAATTGCTGAACGGCTTGGGCTCCCAGCCCCGATTCTTGAATTTGCCCGTGGTGAAGTTAAGGAAGAGGACCTGCGAGTGGAGAATATGATTGCCAAGCTCGAAGAGAATCGGAACATTGCTGAGCAGGAACGCGAGACCGCGGAGAGATTACGTAAAGAAATGGAAAACCTGCGAAACAAGCATGAGGCCGAGCTTGAGAAGCTGGAGCAGCAAAAAGAGCGTTACTTGGAGAAGGCGGAAGAGGAAGCAAGAGCGGTTATCGCTAAGGCTCGCAGCGAAGCGGAGAACATTATTGACGAGCTGCGCCTGCTTGCCATGGAAGAAGGAGCCTCGGTGAAGGAGCATAAGCTGATTGCTGCTCGTAAGCAACTCGATGACGCTGAACCGACGATGCGCAAGAATCCTGCTGCTCGTAAGGCTGTCAAACCGAAACGTTCGATCCAGCCCGGCGATGAAGTGAGGGTTCACAGCTTGAATCAGAAGGGGCATGTTGTCGAGCTGTCCGGCGACAAGGAAGCACTTGTTCAACTGGGTATTATGAAGATGAAGGTTGCGCTTGAAGACCTGGAATTGATTGGATCAGCTCCAGTAACGAAGCCGATTCAGCGAGTCGCGGCTAATGTGAAACGTACCCGGGACGAGAATGTACGGACAGAGTTGGATCTGCGCGGAACCAATCTTGAAGAGGCACTGATTGAAGTGGACCGTTTCATTGATGAAGCATACCTTAGTAATCTTGGGCAGGTCTACATTATTCACGGTAAAGGAACCGGGATTCTGCGCAGTGGAATATCTGACTATTTACGTAGACATAAGCATATTAAGAGCTACCGTCTTGGAAATTACGGAGAAGGCGGCACAGGAGTTACGGTGGCGGAGCTTAAATAATTCGTCTGGAACGAATATGATCCATGTAGGGGGAGTAAAATCATGCTGAAGAACCTGGTCAGGGTTTTATTCGCGGCTGCCGTATGCTTTATTGTCGCAGGGATTATTTATCTTTGGATAGCGTAATACGCATTTAAGTGCGAGTTTAATAAGTCCAACTTTCAGCACCGAGAAGGTTGGATGAAGCTAGGGCCGATTAAACTACCAGTACTACTTCGTGATCAAAGTTGGATTAAAGAAAGGATGGGAACGATGGAGACGATAATTTGCCCATGGTGCCAGACAGAAATTGTATGGGATGAAGAAATAGGGCCCGAGGAGCACTGCCCTTATTGCAACAATGAATTAAAGGGGTACCGTACTCTGAATATCGGGATCGACGAGATTCAGGATGAAGATAGCGGCTACGACGAGGATGAGTATGAGGATCAGGATCAGTCAGACTTCTGGGAGCATGAAGAGAGCGGACATCTCGATGCAATTCGCAGAGTAGAGACATTTGCCAAGGCGGGCGGAGATTTGTTGGCCTATGAATCCGGAATTGAGAAGGTATTGGATGGACAGGAAGAGGTGCCAGAATGCCCTCATTGCCGTGAGTATATGCTGTTCGCCGGCAGCCAGCCTTTGCCGGACAGCTTCGTACCTGCAGTTCCGGCTGGCCTTACGAAGCCATTGGTGCAGAAGGCAGCCAAGCTGGACATGTATATTTGCTCGGCATGTTTTCATGTCAGTCATTTCTTGACAGAAGACGAGAGAATGCACCTCATCCGTACCGTGACTGAAGAAGAATAGAAGTAAGTAGAAAAAGAACCTTCATTTCCTTGAACGGAATTGAAGGTTCTTTTTTTGTTATTCAGGGTTTGGACGGGTTGTTCTTGTTAATGAGAACAACTGCATGTCAGGTCGTTCTACTCCGCTGATTACATCTGTAATCATCTCTGCGGCGATCGTACTGCACACTGTACCATTACCCCCATATCCTTCAAGAAAATAGCAGTGCGGATAATCAGGGTGTGAACCGATATATGGAAGTCCGTCATGCGTGTGCCCGAATACGGCACCCCAACGGTATTCAGCTTGAATAGAAGCAGTCCGAGGGAACATTTGATGTACATAATCCAGTAGTTGCTTACTCTTGGCTAGATAGCGTCCTTCTACAAGTTCACCACCAGGTAGGGACTCATCTAACCCTCCGGCTATAATCCTACCATCTTGGGTTGTTCGGAGATAGTAATATGGTCGGGCTGTCTCCCAGATCAGGCACTGCTCATACCAATCTCGTAAGTCTTTGAGTGGCTCAGTAACGATGACATAAGAGCTTGTTAATTCAGCCCCTCTCTCCCTCTTGTATTGCTGTGTCTCATATCCGGTTGTAAAAATAACATGCTTGGCTGTGATCCGAGAATGACCGCATCGGCAGATCACCCGATCATGAGTAAATTCGCAGCCGCTGATCGAGGATTCCTCATAGACCTTGGCGCCCTGCTGGACTGAATGTTCGACCAGACTGTAAACGAAGGCATATGGGTTGACCTCTGCGTCTCCTTTGGTATAGATGGCTGCAGGTTTTTTAAACGGAAAATATGTTGAGATCTGGTCATCATTCCACCATGTCGCATCAAAACCGTAGCGCTTCAGCGTACTATACTCCTCTCTAAGCATATCGACATCTTCCGTAGTGCTGGCGAAATATAGGCTACCGCGAGGAATCACCCTGGCCTCTTCGAGAAATTCCTGACTAAGACGTAATAAATGTTGGATAGCATCACGGCAGAGCCGATAGAAATGTACGGCCTCCTGTTCGCCAAATGTATGAATCAGAGAGGTTAGCGTCTTGTCATTGGAAAATTGGAGCAGGCCAGTGTTCGCCAGAGAACTACCTGAGGCGATTTGATGGCGTTCAACAAGGACAGTATCGATGTTCTTGTTGGTTAGAAGTCTTGTCGTTAGTGCTCCGCCCATCCCCCCTCCGACAACCAATACATCACAGGAGATATCCGTATTTACGTGTGGATATCGGCAGGCCTTAGGGGCTACGGTGGGCCAGTAATATTGACCGGAATGCAACTTCAAAATAGGCCACTCCTTTAGAGGTAGTTCAAAAGTTCGCTTTTGATCACGAAGTAACACTGAGAGATTATTCGACATCGAATCTTGAATTCAGCCGGGTCCTCCGGTGCTCACGTACCAACTACGTACGCTCCGCTCCTCAGCCCCTAGCTTCATCCAACCTTCTCGGTGCTGAAAACCGAACTTTTGAACCTTTATTAAAGTCTTTATTAAAGTAGGTAGTTCAAAAAGTCCAGTTTTGTTCACAAGGATGTCATCAGTATGTCCAACTTGAGGCATTATAAAAAATGGTTTGCGGGAGCATAATAGGCAAGAATTGAATCAAAATTCAGGAGGAATAGGCATGGACAATATGCAAATGAAGCCTCTCTCAGGTAAGGAATTGGATTACATCTCCGATTCACTGTCTAATGAGAATATGCTTATCAAGCTATGTGCAGCGGCAAAAAGTGTATCGGCTAACGGACAAATCAGCCAGGTCATAGGCCAGCATCTACAGGTTCATGAACAGCATACCCATCAGATGATTGAAATGCTTAAGCAGCATCAACAAATGGCCCCGACACAAGGTCATTAACAACAACATCATGTATATAAACATCTAGGAGGATAGAATAATGAATCAACAACAGAACCCATCACAGGGCCAACAAACGTTAACGGAGACCGATTTTCTTAATGTTATTTTGTCCGATCTGAAGAGAACGGTGGGGGAATATACGACGGCGACGACTGAATCGGCATGTCCTAACGTGAGACGCATGTTCACGGATCTGACCAATAGCACGCTGCGATTGCAGGGTGAATTGTATCAGGTGATGGATCAGAATCAAATGTATACCGCGCCATCTCCGGTACCCCGCCAACTTATTGATAAGGAGATTCAGACCGCACAGCAGGATCATCAGCAGGCACATCAGCTCAGTCAGATGAACAATATGCAGCCAGGTACTTTCTCCCATCAGAGCAATGTGGAGAATCACACTTCAAACGTACAGAATCCTTACTTAACTTAAGCCGTTCAAACAGCTGTATTAGCAATCAATTCAGCTTGATGTTCACCGTTCAGTAGCCGTCCGTCCAGAGGAGAACTCATTCTCGTGGCGGACGGTTTTTCTTTGCAGATGCATGAAATTCATGTAATATTATTATTAAATTTAGTTTTCGGCAGGCTGGCGCGGAAGGTTGTATCCTATCTAACGCCTTGGTATTGCCGGAGCAGCGCTGGAGGATGAAGGATGAGACAAATGAGCGAACTTAAGCTGAAAGTGCTGGATCTTCTAAAAGAGGACGCGAGGCGTGACCCTAATTTGCTGGCGACATTGCTCGGCGCGACTCCTGAGGAGATAGCGGAAGCGATTGCGGAATTGGAAGAGGATAACGTGATCGTGAAATACGCTACGGTAGTTAATTCCAGTAAGCTTGACGATGAGAAGGTTACGGCGTTGATTGAAGTGCAAATTACGCCTGAGCGCGGAAGAGGATTTGAGACGATCGCCGAGCGCATTTATTTGTTCCCGCAGGTTATGAGTGTCTATCTGATGTCCGGTGCATATGATCTACTGGTAGAGGTGGAGGGCCGCAACCTGAAGGAAGTGGCAAGCTTCGTGTCCGACAAGCTGTCTACACTTGAATCCGTACTCTCGACCAAGACGCACTTTATTTTGAAGAAGTATAAGCAGGATGGCATTATTTTTGAAGATCCAGAAGAGGATCGCAGACTTTTGATATCTCCGTAAAGGAAGTAATGATATGAGTGTAAATTCGCAGGATGTAGAGAACAATAGCAAATCGATGACATCTTACCTGTCTCCCGCTGTGAGGGAGATACAGCCTTCTGGTATTCGCCGTTTTTTTGATTTGGTGAGTGGCAATAAGGATATTATTACACTAGGTGTCGGTGAGCCGGATTTTATAACTCCTTGGCATGTCCGGGAAGCGTGTGTATATTCGCTGGAGCGTGGGTTTACGAGCTACACATCCAATGCAGGTATGCCTGAGCTTCGCGAGGCCATTGCGGAGTACCTATATAATAGCTATGATCTGAAATACGATCCAAAGGATGAAATGATCGTTACCGTGGGCGGAAGCGAAGCAATTGATCTTGCTCTCAGAGCTCTGATCGAGCCAGGGGATGAGGTTCTTGTTCCGGTTCCGTGCTATATCTCCTATTCCCCGATCACATCAATTGGCGGAGGGGTGCCGGTAGATGTCGAGACTTTCGCTGAGGACAGCTTCAAACTGAAGGCTGAGCATTTACAGGCTAAGATTACGCCGAAGTCTAAAATATTAATATTGAACTATCCAAGCAATCCAACAGGCGGTATCATGACCTATGAGGATTGGTTACCGATTGCCAAAGTGGTGGAAGAGAACGATCTGATCGTTATTGCCGACGAGATTTATGCTGAATTGACATACGACCACAAGCATGTCAGCTTTGCCTCCCTTCCAGGCATGAAAGATCGTACTTTGCTCGTGAACGGCTTCTCCAAGGCGTTCGCCATGACTGGCTGGCGTATGGGGTATGTCTGTGGACATCCAGACTTGATCTATGCGATGCTGAAGATCCATCAATATACCGTGATGTGTGCTCCGGTTATGGGCCAGGTTGCTGCACTCGAGGCTTTGAAGAACGGCCTTGGGGAGAAGGATCATATGGTAGAATCGTATAACCAGAGAAGACGCCTGATCGTACAGGGACTGCGGGATATCGGCTTATCCTGCCATGATCCTCAAGGGGCATTCTACGCCTTCCCAAGTATCCAATCGACAGGACTTAGCTCCGAGGAATTCTCGCAGAGACTGCTTATAGAAGCTAAGGTGGCGGCTGTGCCTGGCAACGCTTTTGGTGGCGGAGGCGAAGGCTTCCTACGTTGTTCCTATGCGACATCGGTCAGTCAGCTTAATGAAGCGTTGCACCGAATGGGTCAATTCGTCCATAAACTGAAGCAAGGCTAGGACTGGCATTGTCACTATGAACTATTCACCTGGGAAAATGGCTCTATTTAACATTTCTTTCATTTATTAATTGATCATTGTCCATTTCATATGGTATAATCTGTTTTCGGAGGAAGGTTATAGTTTCTCAGGGAGGGATAAGTTTTGGTTTGTGGTGAGTACAATCTAGTATATGATATGGCGGGGCTATTGATCGCTGAGGACAATGAATCAAACAAGTGGATGGTAGAAGCGGGCCGTAAGACTTCACCACAAGCTGTGACCTTGGAGGATGAAATTCATATACTTCGCAATAGAATGGAAAAGATGTTCTTACAAGAGAAGTCTTTTACCTCGGATATTGTTATCGAAATCAGTCGTTCGCTCGATCTCAAGATTAATGAATTTATGAAGAAACACGGCCAGAAATAATAATAAGTGAATCAGATATGGTTCAATAAATATTAGGGGCTGTCCCGATGTAGTTTTACTACAAAGGGATAGCTCCTTTTTTATTTCTCTCAAAATCAATTAATGTGAAAAGCTTACGATTTCGAAAACAACAATCATATTTTTAAAGATGAAAATTATACTGATATAAACGAGGATTTGTAGGTCAACCCCCCGGAATTACGAAGTGTAGATAAGGGGGTAGAGGCACTAGAGAAATAGCGTTGACGCCTTTATGAAAGCGCTTTAGATTTGATGGAATGGGCAATAACAACATGTCCTAATGCCAGGGGAAGGAGGGAAATTTAATGCCTAATATTCTGCTTACTCGTATTGATAATCGGCTTGTTCATGGACAGGTCGGGGTCACCTGGACCACTACATTAGGTGCCAACCTATTGGTAGTAGTCGATGATCAAACTGCCAATGAGCCGCTTCAACAACAGCTTATGGAGGTAACGGCTAAATCATCAGGCGCCGGTATCCGTTTTTTTACCATTCAAAAAACCATTGATATCATCCACAAAGCTGCGGATCGTCAGAAGATTTTTATCATTTGTAAAACACCGGAGGTTGTTCGTCAGTTAGTCGACGGCGGGGTTCCAATTCAGGATGTTAACGTGGGGAATATGCATTTTACAGATGGCAAGAAACAGCTTACGAAAAAGGTCTATGTGGATGATAAGGACTTGGAGGATCTACGCTATATCCAATCAAAAGGCGTGAATGTCTTCATTCAGGATACGCCTGGTGATACAAAAACTTCTATTAAATAAGGAGTGAGGGAATGGATATTTCATTAGCGCAAGGAATCATAATAGCTGTTATTGCAATTATCGCAGGTTTTGATTTCTGGCTGGAAGGGTTGTTTATCTTTCGCCCGATCATTGTATGTACCCTTACAGGACTTGCACTGGGCGATGTAACAACAGGAGTTATAGCCGGTGGATTAACGGAACTTGCTTTTGCGGGTTTAACGCCTGCTGGTGGAACACAGCCACCAAACCCTATTTTGGCTGCTGTGATGACGGTTGTTCTGGCGCATACGACCGGCACGTCACCAGCTGCAGCCATCGGTCTTGCGTTACCATTTAGCTTCTTAATGCAATACATTATTTTATTCTACTATTCGGTATTCTCTGTATTTATGGGGAAAGCAGATCAATATGCAAAAGAGGCTAACCTTAAGGCATTTTCTAGAATTACAATTTTGCCAATGGTCATTGTAGCGGTGACGTACGGAGTAGTAGTGTTCTTATCCGCCTATGTAGCACAAGGCCCAATGAAGGATTTAGTGGCGTCGATGCCAGCTTGGTTAACACACGGCTTTGAAATTGCTGGCGGTATTTTACCAGCAGTCGGTTTCGGATTGCTGTTAAGAGTGATGCTTAAAGCGAAGTTTTTCCCATATTTATTAATTGGTTTCTTAGCTGCAACCTTCATTCAATTTGGAAACTTGCTTCCTGTTGCGGTATTAGGTTTAGCTGCGGCCATGTATCAATTCTACAATGATAAAGAAAAGAGGAAGCTAGAAAAGCTAATCACCGAAAATCAAGCAAATATGGGAGGGGGCTACGAAGATGGAATCTAACCCAAATAAACAAGAACGAGTTCTCTCAAAAAGTGATATTACGAAACTGGGTCTTCGTTCCGTCTTACTTCAGGCCAGCTTTAACTATGAACGCATGCAGGCTGGCGGTTGGCTGTATTCAATGTTGCCATTTCTGAAGAAGATTCATAAGAATAACAAAAAAGAACTATCAAAGTCGATGCAGGATAACTTGGAGTTCATCAATACCGCCCCTCCTGTCGTACCTTTCTTAATGGGTCTTTTATTATCACTTGAAGAGAGTAAGGAAGACCGTTCCACGATCAAAGGCTTGAAGGTCGCTCTGTTTGGACCGCTTGCCGGAATTGGTGATGCGATATTCTGGTTTACGCTTTTACCCATTGTCGCGGGGATCTCGGCATCGTTTGCGAAGGATGGAAATTTGCTCGGTCCAATTATATTTTTCTTAGTCTATCTTGGCGTCTTCCTGTTAAGGATTTTCTGGGCTCACATGGGATATAACCTGGGAACTAGGGCAATCGCGATGATTAAAGAAAACTCGGAGGTTATCTCCAAAGCTGCTACGATTCTAGGGGTCACTGTTATCGGAGGTTTGATAGCTTCGTATGTGCATATTAATGTGGCAGCAAGTTTTACGGTAACTTCAGGCCATACGATATCTCTGCAAGAAGAATTCTTTGATAATATTTTTCCTAATATCTTACCATTTGGATATACGTTCTTAATGTATTGGTTAATTAAAGCGAAAAAAATAAGTCCAGTTATTCTCATTGCCGCAACGTTTGTTCTGGCTATCATTCTGTCTTACTTTGGGGTGCTCTAAAAATGAAAAAGATGGTCGTTACAGGGCACGGTCATTTTGCAACAGGTTTACAATCCGCAGTCGAATTATTGGCTGGAAAAAATGATGATATTCTCTATATCGATTTTCTCCAGAGTGACTCGAGTGCCATATTAAGAGCCAAGTATGAAGCTGTTCTGAATGAGAATCCTGACAGTGAGTTTCTATTCTTCTGCGACTTGCTCGGGGGGACTCCTTTTAAGACCGCAGCAACTATGGCATTCGATAAAGACAGAGTTGAGGTTGTGGCAGGTGGTAATATCGGAGCGTTGATCGATATGATTGTTACCAAAGAAGAGTACACTATCTCTGAATTGGTTGAGCAATTCATTACAGTGAATATTAGTGCAACTGGCGTGTTCGAGAAAAGAGCACGATCTATTCAAACAGAAGAAAACGGTGAGGATGGAATTTGATCAAGTCTTGAGTGTAAACCCGCTTCACATCTAATGTGGGCGGGTTTATTCTTTGTATTCTGTACGAACAGTGGGGATCAGCAGGTTGTTTAGGCCATATACAGTAAATAAGTGATTAAGCGATTAAGTAAAAGCAAGCATATGGAAAGGCCCGAAGCAGTGATTTATGGTATATTTGAAATAGTGATTTATATAAGTTGAACTAAAGGTTTTATGGCTAATCGGCGGCAGCCGGGTGTAATGTTCTTACGATCGCTGTTGTTCGCGGATTTCTTGATCTTATAAATTCAAGCATAGTTGAAATCCGCTCACAAAGGC
>DASYFA010000209.1:0-4162 GCA_036498705.1 Paenibacillus sp. | reverse complement strand
AATATAGACAGGTATGTTGCGTTAAAAAGGATCTTTCTATATAATATAGGGTGATTCATTGGATATAAGTGACTTTGATGAGGATTATTAGTTTGGTATCTGCGCCATTCAGAGAGCCGGCGGCTGGTGGAAGTCGGTTGGAGCAACAAATGAACTCGCCTCGGAGTCATGATGCAAACGGGTTTAGATTCAGCTAAATCGTCGATAACGACAAGGCGAAGCCCATTAACATCATCGTCTTACCCGCGTTATTGGGTACAAAGTGAGTGAAGGACAAAGCATGTCCGACGCTAACTAGGGTGGTACCACGGGAAATTTCCTCTCGTCCCTAGCGATAAACGCTATGGATGAAGAGGTTTTTTTACATTTCAGGAGATGTTTTAGAGGAGGATTCGAGAATCATGGCGGACAAGAACGTACCTCATGACGTTTATCAAGCCCAGTCGATTGAGCCGAAATGGCAAGCATTCTGGGAAGAGAATCACACTTTCAAGACTCGCGAAGACGCGGGCAAACCGAAATTTTATGCACTAGATATGTTTCCCTATCCTTCGGGCGCGGGGCTTCATGTAGGCCATCCTGAAGGCTATACGGCGACGGATATCGTATCGCGCTACAAGCGGATGCGTGGGTATAATGTGCTCCATCCAATGGGTTGGGACGCTTTTGGTCTACCAGCAGAGCAGTACGCTATCGCTACAGGGGAGCATCCTCGCGACATTACGATCAAGAATGTGAATAACTTCCGGCGCCAGATCAAATCGCTCGGTTTCTCCTATGATTGGGACCGTGAGATTAGCACAACGGATCCGGAATACTATAAATGGACACAATGGATCTTCATCCAGCTCTACAATAAAGGGCTCGCTTATGTAGCGGAAATTCCAGTGAACTGGTGTCCAGAACTCGGTACTGTACTAGCCAATGAAGAAGTCATCGACGGCAAGAGTGAGCGCGGCGGCCATCCGGTTATCCGTAAGCCGATGCGTCAGTGGGTACTAAAGATTACCGAGTATGCGGAACGCTTATTGGAAGATCTCGAAGAGCTTGACTGGTCCGAGAGCATCAAGGATATGCAGCGCAACTGGATCGGTAAATCCAAAGGTGCGGAAGTTGTATTTGATATTGACGGGCATGAGGATAAGCTGGTCGTATTTACGACTCGTCCGGACACATTGTTCGGTTCCACCTACGCCGTGCTTGCTCCTGAACATGAACTGGTAGCCAAGATCACTACCGATGCGCAGCGTGGTGCGGTAGAGAGTTATCAGGAACAGGCTGCTCATAAGAGCGATCTAGAGCGTACGGACTTGGCTAAAGAGAAGACTGGTGTATTCACAGGCGCGTATGCGATCAACCCGGTTAACGGTGCTAAGCTGCCGATCTGGATTGCTGATTATGTACTTGCTGGTTATGGTACAGGGGCCATTATGGCTGTTCCAGGCCATGACGAACGCGACTACGAATTTGCCAAGCAATTCGATCTTCCTATCATCGAAGTACTGTCCGGTGGCGACCTGTCCAAAGAAGCCTATACTGGAGACGGTTCACATGTCAATTCCGGATTCCTGGATGGTGTGGATAAAGAAGTAGGAATTAAGAAGATGATCTCCTGGCTTGAAGAGAACGGCAAAGGCCAAGGGAAAATCACTTACCGTCTGCGCGACTGGTTGTTCAGCCGTCAGCGTTATTGGGGCGAGCCGATTCCGATCCTTCATCTCGAAGACGGAACAATGAAGCCGGTTCCTGAGGACCAGCTGCCGCTTGTCCTTCCGGAAGTTGAACATATCAAGCCGTCCGGCACAGGGGAATCTCCGCTGGCGAACGTTACGGATTGGGTGAATACGGTAGATCCGGAGACAGGACTTAAGGCTCGCCGTGAGACAAATACGATGCCGCAATGGGCGGGAAGCTGTTGGTACTACCTGCGCTTTATCGATCCGCATAATGATAAGGAACTGTGCTCCCAAGAGAAGCAGCAGGAATGGCTTCCAGTCGACCTGTATATTGGTGGTGCGGAGCATGCGGTATTGCATCTGCTCTATGCGCGCTTCTGGCATAAGGTGCTGTATGATCTTGGCGTGGTATCCACGAAGGAGCCGTTCCACAAGCTCGTTAACCAAGGTATGATTCTCGGCACGAATAATGAGAAGATGAGTAAATCCCGCGGTAATGTTATTAACCCGGACGAAATCGTGAACAATTATGGTGCGGATACGCTTCGTATGTATGAAATGTTCATGGGGCCGCTTGAAGCAACAAAGCCATGGAGCGAGAATGGGGTTGAAGGAGCTCACCGGTTCTTGTCCCGGATTTGGCGTCTCTTCGTAACTGAGGATGGAAGTCTGAACGCAAAAATCGGCGGCGAAGGCAGCAACGAATTCAAACGCACTTGGCATAAGACGGTGAAGAAGGTAACGGAGGATCTCGAGGCTCTGCGCTTCAATACGGCGATCAGCCAGTTGATGATCTTCGTTAACGAAGCTTATAAAGCGGATAGCATACCTAAGGAAGCAGCAGAGAATTTTGTACAAATGCTGTCCCCACTTGCGCCGCATATTGCTGAGGAATTGTGGGAGCGTCTTGGCCATTCCGATGGCATCAGCTATGTATCATGGCCAACTTATGATGAAGCTTGGACTGTAGATGCTGAAGTAGAGATCGTTATTCAAGTGAACGGAAAAATCGTGGAACGCACGAAGATTTCCAAAGACCTTGACCAAGCAGCTATGCAAGAACACAGCATGAATCTGCCTAATGTTAAGCAGGCTGTTGAAGGCAAAACGGTACGTAAAGTGATTGCCGTTCCTGGCAAGCTTGTTAATATCGTAGTCGGATAATTCAATACTGTAGATAAATAAGGACTGGGAAGGCCGGCCGATCCCGGCGGTCTTCCCTCTTTTTATACGATCTTAGAGTAATATGTAGTAAATATTAGAGTCACTGTTCATTTTGGAGTTCACTAAACAATTTATCTAATTTGTCTAGATCCTCATTATATTTCTGATGTGTAGCGTCGATGAGTTTGGAGAATACATCCTGTAGCCCTGAATCTAAAATAGCAATACCTTCGGCGGTGATTCCGCCCGGTACGGCGACGCGTCGCTGAAGCTCTTCCGGGGATAGTCCACCTTCCGTAAGCAGCTTACCGGTACCGAGTAGCATTTGCGACCCTAGATACAAGGCATCGGCTCTGTCGATTCCGGTCATCTCAGCCGCAGTCTCGGCCCAACGCTGCAGGATGAACGCGATAAAGGCCGGTCCGCAGCTAGAAATGTCAGAGGCGATCCGGGTTTGTTCTTCCTTGATGATTAACGGTGTACTAATCGATGACAAGAGCTGCTCCAG
Source organism: Paenibacillus sp. (assembly GCA_036498705.1). GTDB lineage: Bacteria > Bacillota > Bacilli > Paenibacillales > Paenibacillaceae > Fontibacillus. The sequence continues at coordinate 814 of DASYFA010000209.1, read as the reverse complement.
CAAGAGACGGTCCTCCGGCTCTATCCGCGAACCATAAATGCAGAGCGAGGCTCCACTTTGCACCGAATGTGTAATGCTTGGAATGATCTTAGCTATACGCGATGGAACGGCCCGCTCCAGCATTTCAATCTGGACGGGGCTCGTAATGGATACGATAATTTGTCTTTCTGTTAGCACATCCTTGATCTCCGATAGGACGCTCGGGAAATCCAGCGGCTTCACACATAGGAATATAATTTGGCTATCACGCGCGGCTTCGACGTTGCTGTCTACGATGCGTATTCCGGGATGGCGTCCTGCAATCCGCTCCGCTTTATGCGGGGAGCGATTACTAATGCAAATGAAGCTTTGATGCAGCGCACCGGAGCGTAGAAATGCGTCGATTAGCAGGCTGCCCATAGACCCTGTTCCGATAAAAGCCACTTTCATCCCGTTTCCTCCTTTCGTTGCAAATATGCAGTATTTTTATATATGTATGCATCTTGATTGGATCTTCATGACCTAAATGGTACAGATTCTTTTGAGATTGGAGTGTTATATTGATGAATAAAGGCTATGTAATTACCTCGATTTGTTCTGCTTTTGCTGGGGCTGTATTAATGCTTCTAGCTCTAGGTGGCGGACATGCCTCGGGAATCGAGGGGTGGACACCAGTGAATCGGGAGGTACAGCTGACTCTACAGGAGCAAGAGGGGAATAAGAATGGAGCCTCCTCTGATCAACCGGCTGTGACTGCAATCGCATCGCAAACAACAGAGACATTGGTTCAGGGACAGACGGATCAGGCATCACTTGATGCAGGTATGGTTGCTCA
>DASYFA010000208.1:0-5482 GCA_036498705.1 Paenibacillus sp. | reverse complement strand
TTTGGACACCCTTTTGGTAACTATTGAGTTAAGAAAAAAGAGAAATTAATTATTTGTTCAGCGCAGCTTCGTAGCGTTTCTCAACTTCTGCCCAGTTGACTACGTTGAAGAAAGCAGCGATGTAATCAGGACGTTTGTTCTGATATTTCAAATAGTAAGCATGCTCCCAAACATCAAGTCCGAGAATTGGAGTTTTGCCTTCCATGATAGGTGAATCTTGGTTAGGCAAGCTGTATACGGACAATTTGCCGTTAGCATCTACTGCAAGGAAAGCCCAGCCGCTGCCGAAACGAGTCGTAGCTGCTTTGGAGAAGTCTTCCTTGAATTTGTCAAATCCACCCAATTCGTTGTTGATTGCGTCAGCGATCTTACCGGAAGGTTGGCCGCCGCCGTTAGGACCGATTACTTCCCAGAACAGGGAGTGGTTAGCATGGCCGCCGCCGTTGTTACGAACTGCAGTGCGGATGCTCTCAGGTACGCTGTCCAAATCAGCGATCAATTCTTCAACGGATTTGGATTGAAGCTCAGGAGCAGATTCCAGAGCAGCGTTCAGGTTAGTTACATACGTATTGTGGTGACGATCATGGTGAATCATCATTGTTTGTTCATCAATATGAGGTTCGAGTGCATTGTTCGCATAAGGAAGTGCAGGTAGTTGATGTGCCATGGGTAAATCATCCTCTCTAGTTATTATGTAGCGTCATTTCTGACAGTTATTATTATATAGCTACTCAGACACTTAGTCAACATATATGTATGGTAAGTATATTAATTCAAGGTGTTCCATTGACAAAGAGTGATTCGTTCCTCATAATGATTGGTCGAATGGACATTTTTTTAGATTATAGAATAATAATTTTTCAGCGGAGCTTATCCATGTATTATGCTTCGACGGAGGTTATCTTATAAGCAGAGGTGAAAAAAGTGGGAATGGGCATTGTTGTCGTTGAGGTATGCAACAATAACTTGATCAGTATGCTTGATCTCGAACAGTTGGAGGAGGAATATCCGGAAATCGCCGTCATGCGGACGGATTGTCTGAATTTCTGCGGGATGTGCCGGGCGAGACCCTATGCGATGGTAAACGGTAATAAGGTGTTCGCCAAGACATCGGAGGAATGCCTCATGCTGATCAAACAGACGATAGAAGAAGAACTTAAAGAGTTCTATGAGATATAAGCTTATGTATGACAAGGATGAACTTTGCATAGATAGATAAAAAGACTTCGGAAGCATCTGCTTCGAAGTCTTTTTTGTATAACTACTTATCGTTCTTGTTGTTTATGGATGACATAGACACAGCGTTTGCCCTGTTGCACGAGGCATTCTGTTCTTTCGACCTTCGTATCAAGCAAGGTCTCAAAGAGCTTCAGCTCACAGTCACAGGCATGATTATATTGATCGGCGATTTGCGAGATTGGGCAATTATGCTCTTTTAAGACGTAACTACCGTCTTCCAGAGCTGTGCACTCCGACATATATCCGTTCTCATTCTGAATTTCGGCTAAGCGCCGAACCTTTTCGCTGAAATCCTTCCCTTGCATTTCGGATTCATATCTGCCGGTCAGCTTCTCCTTGCGGCGTTCAAATAGCTGATTCACCATGTCTGTACCGGTCTCTTCAGCCAGGGCATTTAATAGATCGAGCGTCAGGGTATGGTAGCTCTTGGGGAACATGCCTTCCGCTGTATCCGTCAAGCCATATACCGCCGTCGGGCGGCCCATCGTCTGACGTATCAACTTTGATTCGATCAGCCCGTCGCGTTCCATGGAGCTGAGATGTCTGCGCACGGCCATTTCCGTAATTTGCAGCTCATTGGTAATTTCTTTTGCGCTGAGGGGACCGGCTGTTTTCATCATATGAAGAATCCGCTCTCGGGTGGATAAAGGTTGTACTTGACTCATAACAGACCCTCCCTTGGGTGAGTAGTCGCCCTGTTAGAGGACTTCCACGGTATCCTTGCAGGCATCAGAACAGAAACCGTGATGTATCTCTTCACAATCCTCACAGCAAATATGTTGTAAATTACATACCGGGCAATTGATATAACGATCATGGGTTGTCCCGCAGTGGTAACATTCGCCGATGACAACATCCTCATCAGTCTGGTTGATCGGAACTGAGATCCGCTCGTCAAACACATAGCATTTGCCATCCCATAGCCGACCTTGAACCTCGGGGTCCTTGCCATATGTGACGATGCCGCCTTCTAGTTGAGAGACGTCCTTGAAGCCTTCATTGATCAGAAAGCCGGTCAGCTTCTCACAGCGTATTCCGCCGGTACAATAAGTGAGAATAGTCTTATCTTTGTAGTCGCTTAGATTGTCGCGAATCCATTCCGGGAACTCACGGAAGGAGCCGACCTCGGGACGGATTGCGCCACGGAAATGTCCGATGTCATATTCATAGTCATTTCGTCCGTCGATGACCACGACATCATCACTCTGTAGCTTCTCGTAGAACTCGGCAGGAGAGAGGCGTTTGCCGCTCAGCTTGTTCGGATCAAGCTCATGCTCGTAGCGGAAGGTAACAAGCTCATTTTTGTGACGGACGAACATTTTCTTGAAGGCGTGATGATCGACTTCATCGATTTTGAAGACAGTGTCCTCAAATCCAGGGATTGCACGAAGATCATTCATATATTTCTCGGTTTGTTCCACGGTGCCGGATACAGTACCGTTGATGCCCTCGCTCGCGATCAAAATGCGGCCCTTCAAGCCAAGCTCTTTGCAATATTGCAGATGCTCTGCTGAAAAAGTCTCCGGCGAAGCGATCGGTGTAAATTTATAATATAGTAAGATGCGGTAGTTCGTTGTTTGACACATTTAGTACATCACCTGTTTAAGTTATTATAATTTTAAGATTCTACTGCATTGTAGAGAATTTTGCTGACTTAGTCAATATTAAAGTATAGTAAGTATGTTAAGAGTTTTTTGATGTGGAGGAGGAATTAGATTGAAGAGAAACGTTGGATTCGTATACGCACATCCAGATGATGAAACCTTTGGCTGTTCCTTTCTGATCCGGCAAATTGCCGATGAGGGAGGGAATCCTGTGCTGCTTACTGCTACTCCTGGCAATGCTGGCAAGACGGGACGTCTTAGAATGATGACTCAGGAGGAGTTGGCGGCGAAGCGTAGAATCGAGCTGCAACAGGCCGCTGATATTCTTGGCATTACCGAGGTCGTTCATTTAGGTTTGGGGGACGGTAAACTGAAGGAAGTGGATCAGGATGTTCTAACCGCCCATGTGGCAGACTTCTTGCGTAGCCATCAAATCGAGGTGGTCGTTACTTTCCCTGAAGATGGAATTTCCGGACATGCGGATCATATCGCTATACATCATGCGGTAAATAAAGTTGTGTTCAATGGTCAGGTTCCTTCGGTACAGAAGCTGTATTATAATTGTTTGCGATCGCAGTTGGATGTGGGGAGTACTGCGAATTTGCTGAGCATCGGCGCAGGTGGGAACTGGCAAGTCAAGCGGGATGCGCTAGCTGCCCATGAATCGCAAATTTGGTCGATTGAACGAGTATTTGGAGATTTGCAGCAAGTGGGTCCAAAGTCTTTTGACGAAGAATGTTTCCTGCTCGTCTGGGAGCGCGGAGTGCATGATCCGAATAAACAGGAAAAATCAATCTTCGATGATTTAGTATAAGTGAGATGAAGAAGGCCAGCCTCCGAATTCAGGAGACTGGCCTTCTTGCTGTATGATGCAAAAGCTTCGATTAATGGGCTAGATGTTTCACTTTCATCTTATTGTTTGGTGTGTTATTAATCGTCTTGTTATGGTTCTTCTTGTGGAACAAGCCGCGCAAGTAAGGGAGCAGGTAGTAATCGAGTCCGATTTTGCCTGCATTAGCGGCAGCAACGACGACCAGTACTTCAAGCAAGAGCATCTGTGCATTGGTGCTCACGGTTCCCGAGAAGAGGAAGGCTGCGTTCATCACGAGTCCCATTAGGGCTGCGAAGGTAGTGAATGTACCGAGAATAAGTCCAAGTCCGACTAAGAATTCGCCTAAAGGAACAATAATGTTGAAGGCGTTAACTCCTGGAAGAGCCACATGCTGCAGGAAGGTCGCCCACCAAGCTTGAACGGCGGGGTGATCACCCGTACTGTTCGCGATCGCTCCATTCAGGAAGCCAGCTGCGTCGAAGCCGCCTGTGAGTTTATGCCAACCGGCCGTAATCCATTGGTAGCCGAGGTAAACACGGATCACGGTTAATAACCACATTGCCACTTTGTTTGTTCTTAGGAAATTGTTAAACATAACAACCACTCCTTAATTTTATTTGTTAATGTTTGGATGATCATCTTTGATGATTTCATTATAAGTGATATTTTTCACAATACTTGTGATTTAAATCACAAATAATTAAATTATGGTAATTAAAATTTGAAATAAAATGAAGGGGGATTAAAAAGCCCGATGCTTGGAGTTTTATCATCCATCATCGGGCCTGCTATGTTTAAGTCAATAACTTAATGATTCACCTGAATATGCTGTTTGGGGGAAGCCTTGTGAGTGAGCAACTCAGAGACAGTAACGAAGGAGAAGCCTCTTTTTTTCAACTCAGGTAAAATAACTTTTAGCGCCTCAGGGGTCTGTGAGCCGTGGTAAACAAAATCATGCATGAGCACAATATCCCCGTTGCGGGCATTATCCAGCACTTTGCGTACAATCTTATTCACACCGGGAGAGGCCCAATCCTTCGTATCCTGATGCCAGGACCATAGAATTAATTGCATATTGTTCTGCTTCGCCAGTTTAATGATGTTCTCGTTATAGACGCCACCGGGAGGGCGGAACAACACTGCTTTATGTCCCGTAGTCTGATAAATAATTTGTTGGGTCTGGTCCATTTCACTTTTAATGGTATTATATGACAAAGTCTCAAAGGCCGGGTGTCGAAATGAGTGATTGCCGATTTCATGGCCAGCGGCCAGCTCTTTCTTAATCAGTTCAGGATAACGTTTGATGCGTTCGCCAACAACGAAGAAGGTCGCCTTCGCATCATATTTCTCCAATAGCTCGAGAATTTTCGGTGTCAGCTTCGCGTCCGGGCCGTCGTCGAAAGTTAGGGCAATGAATTTGTCTTGGGTAGGGACCTCCCATACGATGTCACCTCGCGACTCATAATAAGCTCTGTCTTTGGGTACAGAGCGGGCTTCCGCTGATCCGGGAAGATGGACTAATGCCGCGGATAAGATGAGCAGCAAGAGCAGTTTGGGCTTAAGCATGATCGTAAAGTTCCTCCCTCTACATTTTTTCACAGGATCTTGTCAAATAGGGCTAGGTGTGGCATTCAATTATTGTGGATGATTTCATGAAAAAATATCCCTGATCTGAGCGAAGTTCGCTAAAGGAGGATGAGTGATGAGTTATACCTCATGTCGTCCGGCTGTATCCAGAGGATGGATCCAATGTTGATCTATGCCGGAGGGAGGCGATCGAGAATGGGCTTCAAATCGTTGCTCCGGA
>DASYFA010000207.1:0-5623 GCA_036498705.1 Paenibacillus sp. | reverse complement strand
CAATTGGATCCGGGCTGGACTCCAGACTGGGCCGCACGCGGTCAATTGGTCGATCTGGCTCCAGAAGTTGATGTGAGCAAGGTTGATGCAAAAGTACTGGCTGGTGGGCAATTCGATGGTAAGCAATATGCAGTTCCACTTGGTTCCGTAGCTTATGGAATGATCTATGATAAAGCCGCTATGGATAAGCTAGGTCTTAGTAATCCACAAAACGGATGGACTTGGGAAGATTTCTTCGCTCTTGCTAAGGAATCGAAGTCCAAGCTTCCGAGTGGACAATACTTCTCACAAGACCTTGCCGGTGACTACTTTGCTTACTCTGCATACCAATACAGTAAAGGCAAAGGTCAAGTTATTACGGATGACGGCAAATTCAACATTGATCAGGACGTTTTCTTGGATTGGACAAGAAGATTTGAAGAACTGCGCAAAGATGGAATCGTACCTCCAGCTGATGTGAATTCTTCCGACGTACAATTTGACCCACAAATGGATTTGATGGCTTCAGGAAAAATCTTGATGCGTCTGAGCTTCTCCAACAACTACGGTTCTTGGGATAGCTTGCATCCAGGGGCATACTCATTAGTAACAATGCCTCGTTCGGAAGAAGCAGGTGGCTGGCTGAAACCTTCCATGTATTTGGCAGTAACGGAAGGAACGAAGCATGCGACAGAAGCAAAGGAATTCGTTAACTGGTTCCTGAACGATCCTGAAGCAGCGAAGATCTTGGGAACACAACGCGGATTGCCTGTTAACAAAGACAATGCTAAGGCTCTTGAAGAGAATATGAGCGATGTTGATAAAGTAGGTATGGAATTGCTGCGTGCAACTGAGCCGGATGGTCAAACTTGGTCTGCTGGCGCTGGTGGCTGGACGAACTTTATTGATAAAGACTGGTTGCTCGTTCGCGATCAACTCAGCTTCAATAAGATTACTCCGGAGCAGGCTTTCGATCAATTGAAGGACGCTTCTAAGGCTTACGAAAAATAATTATAAAGCTGGAGCCCGGGACGAATCCGTCCCGGGTCTTAGCATTAGGAGGACTATCATATGAATACACCGGCATTTCCTTATACAGGGGATGGATACCAGGCTTGGCTCGGGTATCGCAGTATACCATCTGACGATCTGCACGAGCGGTACTTGCCATATAATCGCATCATGATAGAGGAACATGCGGAGCATGACGTGATCATTCAAGCGGCCATAGCTGAGTTATCCCGGGGTCTTGAAGGAATGCTTGGTCAAGCCCCAGTTGTAACTGGCAGCCGGGAACATTCCTCATGCATTGCGTTAGGGATTTTTGGCAGCAGCGCTGTAATTGATGGAGCATTTCAGGATGGGACGTCCTCAAGGGTTCGCGAGGAAGGCTACGTCATTCGAACAGATAGTTTGGCTGGATGCATCGTGATCGGTGCGGTATCCTCCGTCGGTATTCTATATGGAGTCTTCCATCTGCTGCGCCTCTTCAGCACGGGCGTCGCTGTTGACAGTCTGGATACACTAGAGAACCCGGTTAATCAACTGCGGATGGTCAATCAATGGGACAATATCGACGGCAGCATCGAGCGAGGCTACGCCGGTAAATCGATCTTCTATGCGGACAACAAGATTACGAACGATCTGGAGCGCATCCGCGATTATGCAAGGCTACTTGCCTCTTCCGGAATTAATGCGATCTCCATTAACAACGTCAATGTTCATAAATATGAGACTATGCTTATTACGTCGGAATATCTACCTGATGTGGCCAGGCTGGCCGATATTTTCCGTGCCTACGGGATCAAGCTGTTCCTGAGTGTCAATTATGCCAGCCCGTTGGAAATTGGAGGAATCGCTACAGCGGATCCGCTTGATCCGTCCGTCCGTGAATGGTGGCGTAATGCGGCGTCTGATGTATATGCAGCGATCCCTGACTTCGGTGGCTTCCTGGTGAAGGCTGACTCCGAGAATCGTCCCGGACCGTTCACTTACGGTTGCAATCATGCCGAGGGAGCGAATATGCTCGCCGAAGCGCTTGAACCGCATGGCGGCATCGTGATCTGGCGCTGCTTCGTCTATAATTGCAAGCAGGACTGGCGCGATCGGAAGACAGATCGGGCGCGGGCCGCTTACGATCATTTCAAACAGCTGGATGGTCAGTTCAAGGAGAATGTAATTCTGCAGGTGAAGAATGGTCCGATTGATTTCCAAGTTCGTGAGCCGATATCTCCGCTGCTTGGGGCGATGCCTGCGACCAACCAGGTGATTGAATTCCAGATTACGCAGGAATATACAGGACAGCAACGCCACGTATGCTATCTTGTTCCGCAGTGGAAAGAAGTGCTTGACTTCGATACTCATCTCAAAGGTGAAGGCTCGACAGTGAAGCGTATTGTCGACGGCAGTCTGCATGGCAACCGCTACAGTGGCTTTGCTGCTGTCTCGAATATCGGCAATGACGCCAACTGGACCGGTCATCTACTGGCGCAGGCGAATCTGTACGGTTATGGCAGACTGGGCTGGAATCCAGACCTGTCCTCGGAGCAAATCGCGGAGGAATGGATTCGTATGACCTTCGGCGGTGATGAGGATCTGGTTGAGGCGATTCTTCGATTATTGATGGATTCCTGGGGCATTTATGAGGCTTATACGGCTCCGCTTGGAGTAGGCTTTATGGTGAGTCCGAATCATCATTATGGCCCAGACGTCGAGGGGTATGAATATTCGATGTGGGGAACCTATCATTTTGCGGACTGGCAAGGAGTCGGTGTAGACCGGACTCAAGCGACGGGTACAGGTTATACGACGCAATATACCGGAGCGAACTTCGACATCTATGAGTCGTTGGAGACTTGTCCGGACAATCTGCTGCTCTTCTTCCATCACGTGCCTTATACTCATGTGCTGCACTCTGGCAAGACTGTCATTCAGCATATCTATGATACACACTTTGAAGGTGCAGAGCGGGCTGCAGAGCTTAAGGACAGATGGGCACAGCTTGCGGATCGGATGGATAAAGGGCTGCATCAGCAGGTGGCAGATCGTCTTGCCGAGCAAGCCGAGCACGCCAAGGAGTGGCGCGACCGGATCAATACGTATTTCTATCGTAGATGCGGTATTGCTGATGAGCAAGGTAGAGAGATTTATTAATTTTGCATAGTTTCCAATAAGAAGGAGAAGCGTGAATGCTTCTTCTTTTTTTTCGTTATATTTTGAAAGATTTCGAGGATTCCTCTCCTTTAGTCCATATTGGGGCGACTATATACTTAAGATATAAATTGACTACAAGAGGTGAGCACATATGAAAAGTTCTACGGCCGTTGCCGCAAGTACGGTAAAGAGTCCCAAGAAACGCCGTCCTTTTCTAAGTAGATGGAACGCCCCCATAGCAGGCTATTTATTCATTTCACCGTGGCTGCTCGGATTTTTCTGTCTTACGGCGTATCCATTAATTCTATCCTTATATTATTCCTTTACAGACTATACCTTAATGGAACCAATCAGCTGGATCGGACTTAAGAATTACGACCAAATTTTCACCGCTGATACGAAGTTTGTTCAATCCGTTAAAGTCACCTTCATGTATGTGTTGGCTTCCGTACCGCTGAAGCTAATCTTCGCTTTATTGGTGGCAATGATACTTAACCGTGCTATTAAGGGGATTACTTTCTACCGTACGGCGATTTATTTCCCTTCGCTGATCGGCGGCAGTATTGCGGTTTCGCTCTTGTGGCGGAATATCTTCGGCGTAGACGGTGTGTTCAACAAGATTATTGCGGTGTTCGGTATCGCTGGGAAGGGTTGGATTACCAATCCGGATACAGCGCTTGGAACGTTGGTTCTGCTGAGCGTGTGGCAGTTCGGCTCGACGATGGTTATTTTCCTGGCCGGATTGAAGCAGATTCCATCCGATTTGTATGAGGCGTCCGGAGTGGATGGAGCGAACAAGTTCGTGCAATTTTTCAAGATCACCTTACCGATGCTCTCACCAATTATGTATTTCAACTTGATTATGACGGTCATCAACTCGTTCCAAATGTTTACCTCTGCATTCGTTATTACGAACGGAGGACCGATGAACTCAACGTATGTCTACGCTCTCTACTTGTACGAACGTGCATTTAGCCGTTATCAATTAGGTTACTCTTCTGCTCTAGCATGGATCATGCTCGTTATGATCGTCGCGGCTACACTTATTATCGCAGGTACCTCGAAGTACTGGGTATTCTACGAAGAAACAGGAGGGAAGAAGAGAAAATGACAAAACAGTGGAAATCAGCCATCCGTCATATTTTCATGATCCTGTTCAGCCTTATAATGGTATATCCGATTCTTTGGTGGATTGGAGCGGCCTTGAAGAGCAACACAGAGATGGGCTCGCCGAATATATTTCCTACCGTGCCGATGTGGAGCAATTTCACAAAAGGCTGGAATTCGGTACCGGGGCATTCCTTTACCGATTTCTATATCAACACCTTTGGGCTTGAAATTGCGGTGTTGATCGTTACATTAGTATCTTGTACGCTCGTGGCATTCGGATTCGGTAGATTGGATTTTCCGCTTAAGAACTTCTGGTTCTCTCTACTGATGCTGACGATTATGATGCCTGGACAAGTATTGATTATCCCGCAATATTCCTTGTTCTATAAGCTTGGCTGGGTGAATACGTATCTTCCGTTCATCGTACCTCACTTACTGGCGACGGGGGCCGGCGGAACCTTCTTCGTCTTCCTGCTGATCCAGTTCGTACGAGGGATTCCAAGGGAACTGGATGAATCGGCCAAAATAGATGGTTGTACCTGGTTTGGTATCTACTGGCGGATCGTTATGCCGCTGACAAAGCCAGCGATCGTGACTGTTATGATCTTCTGCTTCCTGTGGAACTGGGATGACTTCTTGGGGCACTTGCTCTATATCAACTCGGTTGATAAATATACAGTAGGTTTGGCTCTACGGATGATTAACGATTCCCAATCAGCTCAGGAATGGGGACAATTGCTGGCCATGTCACTCGTCTCTATCGTGCCTGCTACACTCGTGTTCATGTTCCTGCAGAAGTACTTTGTAGAAGGTATTGCTACAACGGGAATTAAAGGATAAAATGAAGGGCATCATCCCTATGCTTACGCGCGGTAAAGCGATGAACAGTTTTGTTCACTGCTTTACCGCTCTTTCTCATTTCGCGATTGGAGGAAGTAGACTAGCATGACAAACCCTTTCAAGAAATTCAGGATCGATCGGCTCTTCTTCTATCTGTTCTCAGCTGTAATTGTGATCGTCATCGCTTTGATTGCCTGGGCCAGCTATAGCATTTCGTCGAAAGCGCTGGTACGGACAACCTCTCACTACCAGCAGCAGCTGCTGGATGAATTGAACAACGAGATTTCTACACGACTCGTCACAATCGAGCAAATCTCGCTATCGACCTCTCGTGATTCGGATCTAATAAGTCTTCTCAGGAACAGAGAAGATGAGTATGATCGCTACCGGAGATATATCGGTGTGCAAAATGCACTCGCTAATTTAACTTACTCGATCCCTCTAATACAGGGGATTGATCTCTATATGGACCGTCCTTTTCTGGGAGAATCCAAGTACTATATTCAATTTCGGGATATCAACGATATGAGTAAGCAGGAAT
>DASYFA010000206.1:0-2704 GCA_036498705.1 Paenibacillus sp. | reverse complement strand
AATTGAAGGTTATAACCGCCATAATGTCTGACGGAACCACCGTATCCAGTCATACTGTGAGACATGAACATCACATCCGTTACCCTATTGTAATTGATAATTATGAACGAGACAAGTGGGAAGCCCCACGCATCGACTTCTCATGGACATAATTTGTCAAAGCTACTGTCATTTCATAGAACATAAAAGGAGTCATTAAATAAATACCATTAAAATGCTGCATTGCTGTATCAAGTAGCTCCTTGGCAATCTCTACGCCCATAGCACGGCCTTCTGCTCCCTGAAGCCCCTCCATCCGCTTGCGGACGGTCTCAGACAATGTGATACCCGGAACCTCATTATGAAGGTATTCGGCGTTCTTACCACTTGCCAGAGGCATAATGCCGAGGAAGATCGGAATATCGAGATGCGCGGTAGCTTCCCGGATTGCCACGATCAGTTCAGGATCATAGACCGGTTGGGTCATGATGTAATCCGCACCTGAAGCAATTTTCTTCTCAAGCCGCTCTACGGCTTTGTTCAGATGCTTCACATTCGGGTTAAAAGCAGCACCGATCACGAAGTTGGCGCGATGCTTAAGCGGTTTGCCCGAGAATGCGATTCCTTCATTTAATTGCTTGATCATACGAATGATCTCAAACGAGGTGAGGTCGTAAACTGAGCTGGCTCCCGGTAAGTCCCCGAAGCGGGCCGGATCACCAGTCACGGCTAGGACATGATCGATACCAAGGGCATCGAATCCCATCATATGCGACTGTGTGCCGATCAGATTACGATCGCGGCAGGCGATATGAATGAGCGGTCTTAGGCCGAGCTCAGATTGTACTCGCAAACCGAGCGCCATATTACTCATCCTTGTTACGGCCAGAGAATTGTCCGCCAATGTTAAAGCATCGATCCCTGCTTTTTTAAGAGCAGCTGCGCCCTCCATGAACTTGCTTGTATCCAGATCGCGAGGGGGGTCTAGCTCAACGATAACCGTATGCCGTTCTTTAACCAACTCAACGATATTTGGATTATTGCCCGTCCGACGATAGTCTCCGTTATTCTGTTCACGCTCTAGCACCTGAATCGATTCACGTACAACTGGTAGCGAGCGTCCTTCTGCGAGTGAAGCAGGGACATATTCCGCTAGCGCTCTAGCTGTAGCAGCGATATGCTCCGGCGTCGTACCGCAACATCCGCCAATCAAACGTGATCCCAAATCAGCAAATGTTACCGCACATTCTCCAAAATATGCGGAAGTGGCCCCATATACATATTCTCCATCTACGTAATCCGCCAAACCTGCGTTCGGAAATACGGACATTGGTATATCCAGAGGTCCGTTCAATTTCTCCATGACACTCATAATGCCTTTCGGTCCGGAATGACAGTTGAAGCCAAGCACATCGGCCCCTTCCCCCTGAAGAATACCAAAGGCTTCCTCAATGGAGTAGCCATCTAATGTTCTGCCTAATTGATCAACTGCGAACTGGCAAATAACTGGCAAACTGGTCAGATGGCGTGCTCGTCCGAGCGCTATACGCATCTCTTTTAAATCGTAGAAAGTCTCCAAGATAAGCGCGTCCACATCCTCGGCCAGTAGAGCGGACATCTGCTCTTCGAAGTACTTGACCAACTCCTGGTCAGTCACATTTATTCGCTTGCCGCCTCGAATCGTGCCAACACCACCGGCAACAAAAACATTTGGGCCTGCAGCCTGTCTAGCAATGCGTGCGGCAGCACGGTTAATGTCAGCTACTTGATCTTCCAAACCGAACTTGGACAATTTATAGAAATTCGCGGAGAACGTATTTGTCTCTATTAATCTCGCACCTGCATCAATATAACGGCGGTGTACATCTTGAATCACCTCAGGCCGAGTTATATTCATCTCTTCATAAGAAATGCCGACGGAAAAGCCCAATTGGTGTAAGTAGGTACCCATAGCTCCATCGCCGATAAGAACTTCATTTTGCCACGTTTGACGCAGATCAGGCCTCATATGAGCCCCTCCTTAATATATGATCATAGAACGAATTGAACGGTATAGAGATTACCTTTTCGCCTTAGTTTCATCTTAATTTATCATAATTCCCGCCAATTGATAAGGAATTGATAGAACTTTCTATCGTTATGCTTCTCATATAGCAATAAGGAGAGTAATAGTTCTGCATAAAATACAATAAAAGAAAAAGGCCCTTAGGCCTTTTTCATTCGATTACACCCTGATATACGATCTCCGCCGGACCAGTCATATACACATGGTTGTCGCTAGGGTTCCATTCAATATAGAGATCGCCGCCCTTCAAACCGACCCAGGCCTTGCGCTGCGAGTACCCGTTCAGTACGGAGGATACTAAAGTGGCACATGCGCCGCTTCCGCAGGCTAGTGTTGGACCCGCTCCACGCTCCCATACTCTCATCTCAATACGCTCAGGCGAGGTAACGGTCGCGAATTCCACATTCGTCTTCCTCGGGAAGTAAGGATGTACTTCAAACTGCGGCCCCCACTTCTCCAGCTCAAAATGCGGCGCATCATCCACATAAATAATGCAATGGGGATTACCCATCGATACCGCTGTGAAGCTGAACCGCTGCCCACCACTTTCAATCGGATAGGCTACAACAGGTTCAGTTTCCAGCGTTGTAGGGATCCTTACTCCCTCCAGGATCGGCTCACCCATATCGACCCGGACGTTCTTCACAGCTCCATTCTCCA
>DASYFA010000205.1:0-3745 GCA_036498705.1 Paenibacillus sp. | reverse complement strand
TCAATCTTATGCCAACAAAAGAAACGACGGAGACACAAATTCTACGCTTGCTCGGGAATACACCGCTGCAGGTCGATATCGTGTTATTGCACCCAAGCTCCCATACATCAAAGAATACATCGGCTGAGCATTTGGAAATGTTCTATAAAACGTTTGATGAAATCAAGCATCGTCGTTTTGACGGCCTAATTATTACAGGTGCTCCGGTCGAACAGCTCGATTTTGAAGAAGTGAACTACTGGATGGAGCTGCAGGAGATCTTCGAATGGAGCAAGACCCATGTTACTTCGACCCTGCATATATGTTGGGCTTCACAAGCCGGGTTATATCATCATTTTGGCGTACGCAAAATACCTCTGGAACAGAAGTGCTTTGGCGTGTTCCCTCATACGGTAAATAAGCCTCATGTCAAGCTGCTGCGCGGCTTCGACGAAGTGTTCCAGGTGCCTCATTCCCGTCACACCGACATATTGCGGACGGATATTGAAGCTAGAGATGAGCTGGAGGTTCTGGCGGAATCCGAGGAGGCAGGTATTTATCTCGTCGCTACAAAAGATGGGAAGCAGATCTTCGTAACGGGTCATTCCGAATACGATCCGAGCTCTTTAAAATGGGAGTATGATCGTGATGTCGCCAAAGGGCTCGAAATTGATCTGCCGCTTCACTATTATCCGAATGACGATCCTTCTAAGACACCGGTGTCTACCTGGAGATCACATGCAAACTTATTATTCTCCAATTGGCTCAATTACTATGTGTATCAAGAGACACCTTATGACATCGATGAGACGAAAGACTTCATATATGAGATTTAAGTCCATGTATAAAAGTCGGACTTAAACAACCTATATAAATGATGAGAGGAAAGATTGGCATGGATAAGAAGTGGCATATTGAGAGTAAATTGGCACAAATCGGCTCGGTGGAGGAACCGGTGACGGGAGCGGTCAATTATCCTATATATCAAGCAACGGCGTTTCGCCATCCGCGGCTCGGACAGAGCACTGGATTCGATTATGCACGCACGAAGAGTCCGACACGTGCTGTACTTGAACAAGCGGCGGCTGAATTGGAATCAGGAGATGCCGGGTTTGCCTGTAGCTCCGGTATGGCGGCACTACAGACAATATTTATGATGTTCGCCCAGGGAGATCACATGATTGTATCGCTTGATTTGTACGGAGGTACATATCGGTTGCTTGAACGAATATTAGCGAAATTCGGAGTAACAGCTTCCTATGTGGATACGAATGATCTGGATAAGCTGGAAAGTGTTCGTCAGCCGAATACAAAGGCTGTATTCATCGAGACACCCACAAATCCATTAATGATGGTCACAGATATCGGTAAAGTAAGTAGCTGGGCCAAGCAGCATCAATTGCTGACAATTGTCGATAATACGCTGCTTACACCGTATTTTCAGCGTCCGATTGAGCTTGGCGCAGACATCGTAGTCCATAGCGCGACAAAATATTTGGGTGGACATAATGATGTGCTGGCTGGAATTATCGTGACCAAGGGGGAGGAACTATCGGCCGAGATGTCCTTCCTACACAATTCTATAGGTGCTGTACTTAGCCCCTCTGACAGCTATCAGCTCATGAGAGGTATGAAGACGCTGGCATTGCGGATGGATCGTCACCAGAGCAATGCGCTAGAGATCGCAAAATATTTGCAGAACCATCCGCAGGTGGCGGAGGTATTCCACCCAGCTCTATCAGATCACCCGGGCTATGAGATTCAAAATAAGCAGAGCAGCGGCAACACAGGCATCTTCTCCTTTAAAGTGACGAACTCTCGCTATGTCGAGCCAGTGCTGCGACATCTTAAGCTGATTGCATTCGCAGAGAGCCTAGGCGGTGTCGAATCGCTAATGACTTATCCAGCGGTACAGACTCATGCCGATATCCCAGTTGAGATTCGTGAGGCAGTAGGTGTTGATGATCGGTTGTTGCGCTTTTCCGTAGGGATTGAGCATGTTAATGATCTGATCGGAGATTTGAATCAGGCTCTGGAAGCAGCTAGAGCTGAGGTTGAAGGAGGAAAAAATCATGAGTAACTTCAATCCGGGCGATGAACTAGATCGCAAGTTTGAGACTAAATTGATTCACTTCGGTGGTGAATTAGATCGCAGTACGGGAGCTTCGAGTGTACCAATCTATCAAGCCTCCACCTTTCATCATCATGATATCTATAATCCTCCGGAATACGATTATAGCCGCTCAGGGAATCCAACACGCCAGGCATTGGAGGATTATATTGCGGTATTGGAAGGCGGAGTGAAGGGATTCGCCTTCGCTAGCGGTATGGCCGCGATATCGACGACCTTCATGCTGTTCTCGGCGGGAGATCATCTGATCGTGACTGAGGACGTCTACGGAGGAACCTATCGGCTGTTGTCGAATGTGCTGAGCCGTATGAATATCGAGACGACCTTCGTTGATATGACAGATACGGAGCAAGTGAAGGCGGCTCTTAGGCCAAATACGAAGGCTGTATATATGGAGACGCCATCTAACCCTACGCTGAAAATTACCGATATGGCTGGGATTGCTGCTTGGGCAAAGGAAAAAGGCCTACTCAGTATTGTCGATAATACTTTTATGACGCCATATTATCAGCGCCCAATTGAGCTTGGAGTAGACATCGTTCTGCATAGTGCGACTAAGTTTCTTGGTGGACATAGTGATGTGCTGGCGGGTCTCGCCGTTGCACGTACTGAAGAGCTAGCCCAGAGCCTGAAATATGTGCAGAACGGGCTTGGAACAGTGTTGGGAGCACAGGATTCTTGGTTGCTCATGAGAGGGATGAAGACGCTAGGCGCTCGAATGGCGCACAGTGAGATCAGCGCCCGAAAACTGGCGGATTGGCTGCAGAGCCGAAATGATATTGAAGCTGTCTACTATCCGGGACTGGAGCAGCATCCAGGGAGGGCCATTCATGAACAGCAATCAACGGGATATGGTGCAGTTGTCTCCTTCGATGTTGGTTCCGGGGAACGCGCGAAAAAACTGCTTAACGAGGTCAAATTGCCACTCGTTGCAGTTAGTCTCGGTGCTGTCGAGAGCATCCTGTCCTATCCGGCGATGATGTCGCATGCTTCCATGCCGCGGGAAGTAAGGTTGCAGCGGGGGATCGGCGATGGATTGCTGCGCTTTTCAGTCGGGCTTGAAGATATCGATGACCTGATTGCCGATTTGGAACAAGCGCTGAATAGCAGTGCGATCTAACTATATACCACTTAGCACCTGATCCTAGACAGGTGCTGTTTTTATGGGCTTGAGTATGTTAGGATAAATTTATCTGAAAATCACTGCATATGTGATTGTTTATTATTGAAGCAAGGGAGGGCAATATATGACAGCAATTGATCATATACTTGATAAGGCACTTAAGGGGGAACGCGTCAACCTGGAGGAGACGATCGCCTTGTTCGAATCCGATGAAATTGAGAAGATGGGGCATGTAGCGAACATCCTTATGGAGCGCAAACATCCGGAACCACTGACAACATTTGTCATCGGTCGCAACGTGAACTACACCAATATTTGCGACGTTTATTGCCGATTCTGTGCATTTTACCGTCGGCCTGGATCGGAAGAAGGTTATGTGCTGCCAACGGAGACCATTTTGCAGAAAATTCAGGAAACCATCGATGTCGGCGGGACGGAAATATTGATGCAGGGCGGAACAAACCCTAATCTGCCATTCAGCTATTATACGGATATTTTAAAAGAAATTAAAA
>DASYFA010000204.1:0-4205 GCA_036498705.1 Paenibacillus sp. | reverse complement strand
AGAATATGGCGCTTAATTCTTATGTAACCGCCGATGGCCGGGAGATTGGGCGCGCCCAGGGAGTGCAGGCTGAAGCCTGTGGAATCGAGGCGACGACAGATATGAATCCTGTCCTGATTAAGCCAACAGGAGATATGCACTCGCAGATCGTCGTTCACGGTAAGCCTTATCAGCATCTGAGCGCGATGAAATATCGCGAGGATTTCCTGCCTGTGGCGAAGCCGATTGTGATGGATGCTTTGAATCGACTGAGAGATGAATATCAACTCGTCGTAATGGAAGGTGCGGGCAGTCCGGCGGAGATCAATTTGAAGCAGCGAGATATTGTAAATATGAATTTGGCTGGGTGGGCGGAAGCTCCGGTCATTTTGGTGGGCGATATCGATCGCGGAGGTGTGTTTGCATTTCTGGTCGGGACGCTTGAATTGCTGGAGCCCGAGGAGAGGGCCCGGGTGAAAGGCTTCATCATCAATAAATTCAGAGGTGATCTGGAACTGCTTCGGCCAGGGCTTGATTGGCTGGAACAGCGGACAGGAATCCCTGTGCTTGGTGTACTACCCTTCCTGCCTGATCTGGAGATCGAGGCGGAGGATTCAGTCATTCTCGACTCATACGCCTCTACGCTTAAGCAGGGGCGTGATATCGATATTGCCGTTATTCGTTATCCGCGCATTTCTAATTTTACTGATTTCGATATGCTGGCCGCAGAGTCGGACGTATCTGTTCGCTATGTCCAGAGAGCATCGGAGCTCGGAGAGCCGGATGTAATCATCCTCCCAGGCTCCAAGGATACGATTAGCGACTTGGCATTTCTGCGAGAACAGGAGCTGGACGGGGCGATTGAGCAGTATATGGAGCGCAGCGCTCATTCGCAACTGGTCGGTATTTGTGGCGGATATCAGATGCTGGGTGATGCACTCCTTGATCCAGAGGCAGTTGAATCCGGCAAAGTGAAGCAATCCCGTGGACTTGGCTGGCTGCCGCTGACGACGACCTTTCTTCCTGGCAAAAAGACAATTCGCACCGCAGGACATGTTCTACCTGATGTCCCGCTTAGCCTTTATTCGACAGAGCCTGTTGTTCCCGTTGGTGGCTACGAAATTCATTCCGGGGAGACGGTGTACTCAAGCCAAGTTGGTTTTGGTTTAGTTACTACTGGCTCATATGATGTTGCGCATACAAATGATGCGACAAGCACGGCTAACCGGGGGAAAGAGGCAAAATCTTTATTCCTTGTTGAAAGTGCTGATGGAGGGGAACGGACGGAGGGAATTTGCCGTGTTGATGGGCGAGTGTTCGGTACGTATTTACACGGTCTATTCAATAGTGATGCCTATCGCAGGGCTTGGTTGGATGGAATCAGACAAGCCAAGGGGCTGGAGCCTATGGCTGCGACATTTTCCGCTGCCGCAAGGCGAGAGATGGCTTTTAATCGTCTTGCCGATCATGTAAGAAGGCATCTGGATATGGATCAAATATATGAGATTGCAAGCCTTCCAAAGAATCCTTAGTTTTGACATGCGCTTACATTTGTAATACGATAAATATACGCTTAATTTTCGAATGGTAAAGTCGAAAAGCGGGGGAACCATTTTTTGGGGCGAATCGTTGTGTATAACACGTAGGGAACCATCTTTCCCGAGTCCGTCAGCTAACCTCGTCAGCAGTGGATGGGTCATCATTTATACTGCTTTGCAATGACCCTGCTACGGGTCTTTTTGTGTTTATGGATCTTCATTCTATGGATATGACCCGTTATACTCGGCAAGTATTGCCTTGCGCTGCACTGTCATCTTTGGTTTCCATGCTTCTTCTTTACGAATCGGCGATGTTCTAGAGATAAAGGAGGAGATAGTGTATGGCAAGCCCGAAGTACATTACAAATATCGATAAGGTAACACAGTTGTCTCAAATGGAACGGGATCAACTTCGTCCGATTACTGACAAATTCGTGTTCCGGGCGAATGATTATTATTTGAATCTGATTGACTGGGACGATCCTAATGATCCGATTCGAAAGCTCGTTATTCCGAATACGGGGGAATTGCGCGAATATGGGCGCTGGGATGCTTCTGACGAGGATACGAATTATGTCGTACCTGGCTGTCAGCATAAGTACCGGACAACGGCGCTTCTGATCGTCTCTGAGGTATGCGGCGCTTATTGTCGCTACTGCTTCCGTAAGCGGTTGTTCCGCAATGATGTGAAGGAAGCGATGGCCGATGTAACACCGGGGATTGAATATATCTCCAGGCATCCTGAGATCAATAATGTGTTATTGACGGGCGGGGACAGTCTGATTCTCGCGACTTCCAAGCTGCGCTCTATCCTCGAAAGCTTGCGGGCGATCGATCATGTAAAGATCATCAGACTTGGCTCGAAAATCCCTGTCTTCAATCCGATGCGGATCTATGAGGATCCTGATCTATTGCAGTTGATCTCTGAATTTTCCTCAGCAGATAAGCGCATTTATGTGATGGCGCATATTAATCATCCACGGGAGATTACGGCGGAAGCGCGTAAATGCTTCGAGGCGCTACATAAGGCTGGGGCCATCGTCGTGAATCAGACGCCGATCCTGAAGGGGATCAATGATGATGAGAAGGTACTTGGGGAACTGCTCGACAAATTGTCCTGGGCAGGAGTGACGCCTTATTATTTCTTCATCAACCGTCCAGTCGCCGGTAACTCTGATTTTGTTATTCCGTTGCAGCGTGCTTATGAACTAGTGGAAGGGGCTAAGGCCCGTACTTCCGGTCTCGGCAAGCGGGTTCGCTTATCAATGAGCCATACGTCCGGCAAAATCGAAATATTAGCGGTTGAGAACGAAATGGCGTATTTGAAGTACCATCAGTCCCGCGATAATGAGTACGGGAAGTTCATGGTGCTCGAATGTCCAGAGGACGCGGCCTGGTTCGATGATCTTCCCGGCAATGAGTCGTATTGGAAGAAGCCTGAGAAGAAATTGGCCGAGGTTGTCTCGGTGAATGAACTGTAAGAAGAATTTATATCTATTAACGCCGAAGAACCGCCGGAATCCTATCTCCGGCGGCTCTTCTTATTTTATCTATCCCTCTTAAACTTTAAATTTATCAACGGCTTCTCTTAAGGAAAGGGCATGTTGATGGAGTTGTTCAATAACTTGGACATGGTTCTTCATTTCATCAACTTGCTGCTTGGAGTTATTGGAGATCTCCTCGATACTGTGAAGTGACTTCCCGGTAATAGTAGCTGATTCTTCAACAGAAGCGGTCACTTCCTCCGTACTGGCCGAGATTTGCTGGGTTGCCGCCGAGACGGACTGAACGCTGGAGTTAATCTCCGAGATCAATTCGGTCAGATGGCTGAACGCTATCTCTGCTTGGCTTACTTGCTCCGTACCCGAGCTAATCTCATGAGCAGCGCGTTGCATCGTCTGCATAGAGTTTACAGTTTCCTCCTGGATGCTTAGCAGGTACTCGCTGATTTTCGTAGTCGCATCTTTCGTCTGCTCTGCGAGAAGACGGATTTCATCAGCGACGACGGAGAAGCCTTTACCGTGCTCTCCAGCCCGTGCTGCTTCAATCGCCGCATTCAGGGCCAGAATATGAACCTGTTTCGTTATGTTGGTAATTAGGTCCACGACTTGAATAATAGATGCAGCCCGTTCATTTAATGTTGAAATGTGCGTTAACGATGCTGCTGCGGCTTGCTCGACATGGCGCATCTGCTCGGTTGCCGACTTGGCCAATTCATTACCGTTGTCAGCCTCCTCCGAAGCTTGACTGATGCGCTCTGTGACTTCTGCCGAGGAGCCGGCGATATGCTGGACCCCCTGTGATATCTCTTCCATGGCGCGGGCGTTCTCTTCAGCCGCTCCTGCGATTACGGTGCTGCCTTTTTCAACTTCCTGCATAGAGTTGCTGGAATGCTCGATCAACTGCCGGAAGGTGCTCACCGACTGATAAATCTGATCAGAGCCGTGGATAACGCCATGGGAGCTATTTTGAACCTTGGTGATCATTTCTTTTAGCTCAGTAATCATCGTCTGGAAGCTGGCTGAGAGTTCAGCAATCTCATCATGGCCGGTAATCGTAATCTGCTGGCTTAAATCGCCCTGGGCCATTTGCTTAGTTACTACGGCCAATCTCTTAATCGGTTTAACAATGCGTCTACTATTCAGATAAGCTGCGATCAGAGCCAAGACGATAACAACGGCAGCGATC
>DASYFA010000203.1:0-6744 GCA_036498705.1 Paenibacillus sp. | reverse complement strand
CAAATTCGAGTATATGATAAACCTTCTGAAATCTAATTTTATTAATATTATTCATATAGTTATCTCTATGTTAGCATATGGTTATACAAAAACCAGAGGAGGCTGATTATAATGACCGATCAAGCCTATTGGCTGACGAATGTACGATTGGAAACCGGCTTCCATTATGAAAATGAGATTGTTGTAGGCACAGAAACTGATATTTATCATACTCAAATTCGCGATGGGCTCATATCGGCAATAGTTCCTGCTGACACTCCGCTGGATATTCACTTACCTAAGTGGGAAGCACATCAGCATTTGCTACTCCCCGCATTCAGGGATATGCATATCCATCTAGATAAAACATATTATGGCGGACCTTGGAAAGCACCAACGATTCCTGCGAGAGGCATCCTGACCAGGCTGGAGGAAGAAAAGGAGCTGCTCCCGCGCTTGCTACCAGTGACAGAGGAACGGGCCGGCAAGCTACTGGACTTGTTGCTTCAAGCGGGTACGACCCATATCCGTTCGCATTGTAATGTAGATCCTATCATTGGCTTGAAAAACCTAGAGGCGATGATTAGACTATCGGAGTCTTACAAAGATAAAGCTTCCATCGAAATTGTCGCTTTTCCCCAGCATGGATTGCTGCGCAGCGGCTCAGTTCCGCTCGTAAGAGAAGCGCTTCGCAATGGAGCCTCCCTCGTAGGCGGCGTAGATCCAGCGACGCTTGATGAGAATATTGAGAAATCGCTGCAGACTGTCATGGAACTGGCCGTTGAAGCCGATGCGGACATCGATCTGCATTTGCATGATCCAGGGCATCTCGCTATTTTCACCTATAAACGCCTGGCCGCGCTGACCGAAGAAGCCGGTTGGCAGGGAAGGGTGACGCTCAGCCACGCTTTGGCTCTGGCCCACATCCCGCACGGAGAAGCCGCAGAGGTTGCAGAGCTGCTTGCGCATCAAGGGATATCCATCACTTCTTCAGTACCATTAGGAAGAACAATCCCGATTCCCCTTTTAGATGAAAAAGGTGTAAATGTCTCGCTCGGCGATGACAGCATAACCGATCACTGGTCCCCGTTCGGTAAGGGCGATGTACTGGAGAAAGCCGGAATATTGGCGGAACGCTTCAATCTGAGCGATGAACGATCGCTGGGACAAACTCTGAAGTTCATTACCGGGGGCATTACCCCTCTCAATGAGGAAGGACAGCAGGTCTGGCCGATGGTCGGCGATGCTGCCAATCTCGTTCTCGTAGATGCAAGCTGTTCCGCAGAAGCAGTTGCAAGGCGAGCGAGAAGAGTAGCCGTGATCCATCAAGGAAATACGGTAACCGGTTCTTTATAATCAATCCATATATTCAGATGAATTTGAATGATCTAGAGAGGATGAGCAAAGATGAGTTCAACATTTTGGTTGACGCATGCCCGGCTGGAGAGTGGCTTTGAGACGGAGCAAGGCATTGTCACGGGTACTCGAACAGAGCTATTTCACTTACTGATTCAGGACGGGACCATCGCGAAGATCATACCTTCCAGCGAGGTCATTGATGACGGGCTGCCACAAAAGGATACCAAGCAAATGCTAATTCTGCCTTCCTTCATCGAGAAGCACTGTCATTTGGACAAGACACTGCTTGGTGACCGATGGAGAGCCGTTACCCCAGTAAGAAGTATATTCGAGCGGCTTGAAATCGAAAAGAAAACCCTCCCTGCAGTGGAGACGCCTACAAAACAACGCGCAGAGAAGCTACTTGATATTTATCAGAGATCCGGCGTGACTCATGTGCGCACCCATGTCGATATTTATCCGGAAATGGGTCTTAAGAATCTAGAGATGGTGAAGGAAGCTCTGCATACCTTCGAAGGCAAGCTATCGCATGAGATTGTCGCCTTCCCACAGCATGGATTATTTGCATCCAAAGATTTGCTTAGAGAGGCGCTGCGCCAAGGGGCAAGCTTCATTGGCGGGGTGGACCCGGCAACGGTGGACGGAGATATCGAAGCATCACTGCAGCTCATGGTTGAGCTTGCGGTTGAAGGTAATGCCGGAATCGATCTGCATCTACATGATCCTGATCACTTGGGCGTGTTTACGATGAAGAGGCTGGCGCAATTAACGAAAGAAGCAGGCTTGCAAGGCAAAGTTTCCGTTAGCCATGCCTATGCGCTCGGAGATATTACCCTTGCTCAAGCGGAAGCGATGGCTGAAATTCTTGCCGACGCAGGAATCACGATCATAACGAGCGTACCGATTGACCGGAAATTCCCACCTGTCAGCCTATTAGATCAGAAGGGCGTATCGGTCGCCGTTGCCTGCGATAACATCTTTGATGTCTGGTCGCCTTTCGGCAATGGGGACATACTGGAACGGGCTGGCCGCTTGGCAGAGGTGTACGGTTGGGTAGATGAACGCGCATTGGCAAAGACGCTCTCGTATATTACCGGCGGACAGACCCCGCTGAACTATCAAGGGGAGCAAATCTGGCCTCGGGTCGGGGATGAGGCGAGCCTCGTCGTAATAGAAGCTTCCTGCTCCGCTGAAGCGGTGGCAAGAAGATCGAAGCGGATCGCTACGATGTTCCGGGGAGAAGTTGTAGCTGGCGAGCTGTAAATAATAGAAAAGGAACTGCTGGGGGCTTACGCCCCTGGCAGTTCCTTTTGTTTTTGCATGATTTTATTTCGTGTATCCTTTGAAAATACGATAGACCACTACCGCGGCTTCGGCACGGGTTGTATTCTCCTGTGCAGCGAAGTGAGTCTCGCCTCTACCTTGCATAATACCGAGCGTAGCTACCTGCGCAATAGCATCCTTCGCCCAGGATTGAATCTGTGCCTGATCGGCATAGCCTGGGAGGGAAGCTCCCTTGCCTTCAGTTACACCCAAATGCTGTAGAACTCTGGACAAGATGACTGCCATTTCTGCACGGGTAATGTTCTGGTTCGACACAAATGTATTGTTGGCGTAGCCATTAATCAATCCGGCCGACACTGCAGCCTGAACCGCATCATAGTACCAGTTTCCAGACTGGACATCGCTGAACTGAGTTTCACTGTTCTCACTCTTACCAAGCTCCAGCGCCCTCACTAATAAGGAGATGAATTCAGCCCGCGTCACTTGCTTCCCAGGCATGTACTGATCTGCACTCGTTCCTGTAACGATATCCTTGGAAGCGAGCACTTCAATTTCATTAACCGCCCATGGATATTTCGCCTTCGTTACGTCTGTGAAGGCGATGTTTTTGGCCATGAACATATAGCGGCTGAAGCTGCTCAGATGAGCGACTACTTTACCGTCAACCAGGCGGCCTGTACGTCCACTTAATTGACCGTTCTCACCGATCTTGAACAGATTGATCTTCTCACCGTTGAAATCACCGACATTCAGCGTTTCCAATGGTATGGATACTTCTGCTGGCTTGCTGAAGACGATATTCTCGAGTACTTTTCCGTCCTTGTCCAGGATCGCGAAGTCATAGTATACTCCGAAAGCCTTAATCGTTGAACCTAGTTGCAGTCCCTTCAATAAAGCTTCGGTATCCTCCTTGGAAGCAACACTTCCTTGCACAAATGCAGCATCAGCCGAGGTGATTGCACCTGCCGGAATTGTTACAGTCAAACCGCCCGGAAGCTTCAGAACTGTAGGCTCGCCTGCTTTGATTGCTTCCTTGACAACTCCTTCAGCTGTAGGAGTTGTTGGTGTTGTTGGCGTAGTTGGTGTTCCACCACTGCCGCTGTTGCCGCCGTCGCCTCCGCCCGAGCTCGACTCGGTTACATTAACATTAACGGTTACCTTCAAACCATCATACGTAATTCCAATATTCGTTCTGCCTGTTTTCTTACCTGTTACTTCACCTTTTTGCACCGTAGCAATATTGGCATCGCCTACTGCATATGTCGCATTTTCGGTCACGTCTGTCAACGAACCATCTGAAGTCTTATAGGTGACCTTTAATTTCTCACTATCACCCTTCTTCAGGGATAGGGTTTCTGGAGTAACCTGAAGTATCCCGCCCAAGCTTGTCTCAGTAACAGTAACAGCAACGTTTACCGTCAGGCCTTCATACGTAATTTCAATATTAGTACTGCCTTTTTGCTTACCTGTTACTTCGCCATTTTGCACCGTAACAATATTAGCATCGCTTACAGCATATGTCGCATTCTCGGTTACGTCTGTCACCGAACCGTCTGAAGCTTTATAGGAAACCGTTAATTTATCAGTATCGCCCACCTCTAAGGCTAATGATAGAGGGTTTACAGAAAGCTCAGCCTGTTGAACCGGTTCAACCGTTAGCTCAACCGTATCGTTCACATCAACCGGAATTTCATTGCCTTCTCGGTCCAGCAGAACTAAATTCTCAATTACAAAGGTATAATGGCCTGCTGGAATTTGTTTGATTGTAAAGTTAGCTAATGAGCCTTTGCCAGTATAGCCATCGACTTCATTTAAACTTGTAAAGAACTCATATCTGTTCAAATCTCCACTATGGTCATAAACTGTGGCCGTAACAGTGAGCTCTTGATCCGGATTGTTATTCGCTTGATGCTCCTTCAATTCTGCACTTTCAGCAACACTAACGTCAGTTAACTCTTTGCTGTATAGCAAATCAAATTTGACTGAGTAAACTGCAGATGTTACTGAGAAGTTCATACTGAGAGTAACATCATCATTTTCTTTCACCTGTGCAGGCATCAGAACAGGCGCCACATAATCATCCAATGTGTAATCCACGATATGCGCCGGATCTATCATACCGTTGCCAGCAATATCATACACGTAAACCTCATAGGAATTATCCCCTGGTATCACCGGCACAATGATAGAGAAAGTTCCATCATCACTTAACTGACCGTCTACTTGCTGATATTCACCGTTACTATCTAAATAAACCGCAGCAACGCCAATCAAATCGCTTAATGGGCTGTTAAACAAACCCCTTAAATCCATTAACAGACTGCGAGTAACTCGTCCAGAGATCGTTCCCACATTTTTGTTAACAGCAATTGCTGGATTGTTCAATTCAGATACTGGAGCTTTTGTATCAATGACGAAAGGAGTAATTTGGGATTCGACTGGATCAGGGTCATCCAATAAGCTACCTGCAAATGGCACTAATAAATATCCGTTATCTGGTAGTTTGATTATCTTGCCAGATGGCGATACAACTGATCCATTCCAGCCTCGGATTATATACCTGTCTGGGTCAACCCCTTGATCTTCTTCAAGGATCGTCCCCTCCCATTTACCTTGTAATGAAAATACATCTAACGAGAAATATTCAGTGTACTCGTTAATAGCAAATCTAATATCGCTCGTATCATAAATTCCATCTCCATTTGGAGAGAATACATCTGGATCCAATTCCAAATCAGTTACTACATCGATTTGGGGAGCTTCACCAACATATACCGCGATCGGCAGTTGAATGACATGACCGTCTGCTTCTTCCAAGATCAGTTCACCTTCGTAACGTTGGTCATCAGCTGAAGCCGGAGCAGTAGCTGTAACCGTAAAGGACTCCTCCCCACCTGCGGATACATTAACTGTATCCTTCGATACCGTTAAAGTAACTGGAGAACTGCCATACCACTTCGTGTTTATCGTATAAGAAGAGCCAGCGCCTACAATATCTTTAACAATTACCGTACGATCTGCGCTCTGTCCATAATCGATATATCCGTAGGAAAGGCTGCCCGTATAGTGAGTCGTTTCTGCATTCCCCTTAACAGCATTCGTCGTGGCTTTAACTTCGGCTACAGCCTTTGCTTGCAACACTTGATCCAAAGCAACCCGTCCCGCGCCTTGATCAATATGAGTATACCGGTTACCATCACGGTCAAACATCTTTACGGTGTTATTCATAAGCAACGATTTGATGTCATAAACGGACAAATCTGGGTACTTCGCTCTCAGCAACGCCGCAGATCCGGCGATATGCGGAGCTGCCATGCTAGTACCATTCTCGGCCTCATACCAGCCTTCATACTCGGTAACACTGGAGCGAACGCTAATACCCGGTGCAGAAATATCCGGTTTCACGGCATAAGATGGTCTGGATGGACCACGTGAGCTAAAGCCTGCGACAGTATCCTTTTCAATCGTAGTCGTGAAATTCACCTGCAAACTCGGATCAAGATCAAGCTTGGCCTTAATTTTGTTACCATATGTGCCGGAGAGAGCATATACCGGAATTGTGACATCAGCAGTACCTAATGTACCGCTCTCCAAGGCCTCTGGCGAATTGTTGTAAACAATAGCACCTATGGCTCCTGCATTAATGGCATTCAATGCTTTATCACTGAAAGCAAGGTCGCCCCGTTTAATAAATGCAATTTTCCCTTTTAAATCTTTTCCAACATAATCTTCTACCTTACCCAAACCGACATCAACCAGCTGATAAGATCCCGTTAACATCTCAATACCTGAGGATTTATCAAAAGTATCTACCATATAAGGATCATCCGAACCGACGATCTTCATGATCGGGGTCACTAGCGGTGGTTTCGATGCGCCAACGGAAATAGCCAGTTCTGCCGTACCCGGATCGGTTACTGTAGCTTCAGCTGGACCGCTGTTTCCGTTAGATACAACAGTAATTGTTCCCGCAACCATCGCGTTGTTGACGGCTACGGAATCAGCCGATCGCTCATTGTTACTCTCTGAGCCAAGCGACATGTTAATTACATCCATCTTTTCAGTTACAGCTCTCTCAATCCCTGCAATAACATCCTCTGTTGAACCACTGCCGTAAGGCCC
>DASYFA010000202.1:0-3402 GCA_036498705.1 Paenibacillus sp. | reverse complement strand
CCTTGATCGGCTTGTCTAAAGCGATTAGCAATTGTCTTCAATTCTTCGGAGATAGCCTTAAGGTTCTCTATGTACGTCTGCATATTCTTCTTATCTACTTCATATCTCTGAATGAATTTATTTTGAGTTGCCCCATCCCATTGCGACTGCAGCGATGAAATCGCGGAGTTCAATTTACTAGTTAATTGCTCACTTTGAGTAGCACCATCTAAAAACTGCTTTGAAATTTGATCCATTTCCTCAGGTGTAATTAAAATACGGACCATGAATATTCCTCCTCAAATAGAAAATATAGGTTTATAATATTATAGTACTAAATTCACACACACTCTTCAATACAATTTTTTACATTAAAATCTCCATTACGACAAAACAGGGCTATTTACCCACTTCTTATTGACTTGTTCAATTTGTTCCTCAAGCTGGCTTAAGCCATGAGCAAAGGCATGGACAGTCTTCACTCTCTCAAGCTTGCGTCTAATATAGAAGCCTTCCCCAGCAGGCAGTACCTTCCCGCTCTGGTCGTACGGCATCTTAATATTAAATAACTGCACATCCGATAAATCCGTAGTCCCAAGCAACCATCCGAGCTGCGTCGATTTGATATCCTTCAACCATGCATCCCAGTTCGAATTAAATTCACTTGCCTGCCCTGCTATAATGACCTTGACCCCACATTCTTGTCCATAACGGGTAATATACTCGAGATGCTCTGTCACATTGAAATTACTAGAAATGCGCTTGGCGGTAATGTCAGCATCATCAATGAATAGCATGATTGTCTTGAATTGACGATTCTCGGAGTCATCCATCGTTCTCCGCTCTACTTCATCTTTAATTTTCTGCAGCATTTCCTCCAAACTTCTCTCATCAGAGCTATAACCCTGAGTATGCGGAAGAGATTTCAGTACACTTAACCCCGGAACTGCACGTCTGAAATCGCATAAGTATAAGTCCAACTGTTCAGGTGACTGATACAGGGCTGAGATCAGACCGAGCGCTACCATCATCGAGGTCTTGCCTGACTCCATACGTCCACTTACCATGAAGAACGGGCCATCCTGAGGGTTCCATGCAAAAGGTCTAAGATTGTCAACACGAAGCCCGATTGGCAAGCTGTGTTCTGTAAACTTTGCACTCTGCTCCCAAACCTCCTGAAGCGGAACAACCTCCGGCAACGTTCTAATCTCAGACGGCCTTAAGCCACTCCAGCCTTGATCCATTGAAGTGAAAATCTCCCGTAAGGCCCGCGTACGCGCAGATTCGCTTGAAGCCTGTATGGCAAGCGCTGTCTGGAATTCATATGGGGGAACAGATCCTTTTACAAATCCTCGCCCTTCGGGTAATTGTCCCGGATTCTTGCCTAAGCGTCCTACTGTGTAAAGATAGTCGCTAGAATCGGATAACAAGTAGGAAACGGCATTAGGATAATTACTTCGTACTTTGTCCGTAATATCAGATACTCGGTTTACCGTGAGCATGAAATAAATTCCCAGACTCGCCCCTTCACGCATTATGACTTCAGTCCGCTCCTGGAGTTCCTCGAACTGACCTTTGAAGCTCAGGTAACCGTCAATAATGAACAGAATCGCCGGCAGCTTCTCGCCAGTTTCCTCGCAATAGGCTAACCTTGATTTAACGCCAGTATCCGCGAATAAGTTCTTGCGGTTGCGAACTTCTTCCTCGAGATAACCGATCAGTCTGACCACCTTCTCCTCCTGATCATCCAGAATCACGTCTCCGACATGAGGAAGAAGCTTGTAATCCCTAAGCATTCGCCCAAAATCAAGCGCATAAATATGAATTTCATCCGGTTTGGCCGATAGAGCAGTAGAATAGATCAAGGATTGCACGAAGGTTGTCTTGCCTGTACCAGGCATCCCGTAAACAATCCAATGCCCTGATTCGATGTCAATATGCAGCGGATATTGAGTCTGGTTAGCCACATCATCGATGAGTCCGATCTTTGGATTTAACGGTTTATTTTTCTCCTCAGATCCCTCTGGCAGTTGTTCCAGAGCAATTTCCAATGGCAATGGCGGGAGCCAAGGCCCTGGAAGACGAGGAATATTATTTTTCTCTGCTTGCTCAGAGATATATTGAATTAATACATCAAGCTGTTTCTTTTCGAGGCCCTTATCCTCTTTGCGTTCCTGAACGACTTCTGCTAACGGATCTTTAAGCTTACTACGTCTTCCATCCATTCCAACCTCATACAGGGTCCAATCTGCCTGTTTAACCTTCTGGCCTGGACGATATGGAGCGCCGCTCCAAGCAAATTGAACAGATTCGAACACTTCATTGCTACCGACCTGCAGAAATCCTCGACCAGGATTCGTGATGTAAGCTGCGTCTGGAATCTTCAGCATCTCCCGGCTATCTGTCTCGTCCTGAACCCTAAGGCATATACGATACCTGGAGTTACTCCAAATCTTATCATCAACGACACCGCCAGGCTTCTGAGTGGCTAGCAATAAATGCACTCCTAATGTTCGGCCAATCGCCGCAATACTTACCAGTTCATTCATGAAATCCGGCTGATCCTTTTTCAACTGTGCAAATTCATCGATAACGATGAATAAGTGAGGCAGCGGATCTCTATCACGCCACTCGGTCTTGTAGTACTCGTCAATATGCTGAACATTGCCGGCAGCGACGAACAATCTTTGCCTCCGTCTTAATTCCGCCTTTAAAGAAACCTGGGAACGCTCAATCAGGCCTTCTTCTTCAAGATTAGTTATTGTTGCTATAACATGCGGGAGACCTTGGAATGTATTTGACATCCCTCCGCCTTTATAGTCGATCAACATAAATGCTAGATCATGAGGATGATAATGCACCGCCATCGAGGCGATCATCGACTGAATGACCTCACTCTTACCAGAGCCTGTTGTTCCGGCCATAAGCCCGTGCGGTCCATGCCCTTTACGCTCGATCTTGTCATGCAGATTAAGGAGTACCGGCTTAAGCCCTCCCCTGACCCCAACGGGGAACGGAAGCGTGTTAGGGTAGCGACTCTCCCCCCAGCTCCCTACGACTTCCAACTCATCGACTTTGTCGACGTGGAACATATCAAATAAGGTCAATACATTTACAATTTCATCAGCCGAGCTTGTCTTCATTCGATACGGGGCTATAGCCCGCGCAAACTGATCCACTTGAACCAAGTCCAAATAATCAGGAATAAATGACTGTACATAGGGGACCTTGTCCTTCGGCTTGGAATTAGTATCCTCAGTATTTCCGCTAGTCACGTTAGTAGAACGCATAATACCTTCAGTGCCACGCAGTTCTACAACGAGCTCACATTCCTTAGGGAGTAGTTCCCTGCTGGGAGCTAATATAATCGTACTTGCAGATATGACCTCCGAGCTCTTAAGAAATAGTGGCAGAATGGGTTCA
>DASYFA010000201.1:0-2582 GCA_036498705.1 Paenibacillus sp. | reverse complement strand
AAGCATTCGTTAAGCCGTCAAGCTTATAAGATGGAAGTTAATCGTAAGCTCTACCTGGATACTTGGGCCAAGAAAAGAAACATGAAGATTGTCAATTGCCAATCTAAGATCCGAGTAACCAGAGTCAGGATCAATGGGAATGTAGCTGTTGTTTCTTTAGGTCATTCACAAAAAATATCCTATAGCTATAATAATCATCCTTCTGCAGCGCAATGGTTCGGATTAGGAACATGGCATGCCATTACTTTAAAGAAGATGGACGACCGCTGGGTTGTATGGAAAGAATGGTACTTGGATCCATTAGAGGAAAATCCACGCCTGATACCTCCCGGTGTTCCCATAAGTTTTCCTAACCGGGAAGCTCCTCAGGAAGGCAAAAATTATAAGCGTAAAGTGGCTGTCGCTTATGCGGATAAATACGCAGGTCTTGCCTGGGGAGCAGGCAACAATGGAAGATACAATCGGAAATACAAAAGTTACAATAACAATGGTGGAGACTGTACAAATTTTGCTTCACAAGTACTTGGGGACCCGGAGGAAGGTGGCGGTCTGCCGATGCAAGGGTCCTGGAGATACCGCTATCCAAATGGCGGAAGCAGGACATGGATTCAGACGGATGCTCTGAAAAATTTTATTCTATACTCGGGATATGGTCGTGTAATCGCAAATGATTTCTATCCCGAATTGATTAAGAAGTCGGATTCATATCCATATGGGGCTATTGGTCAACTTATGGAGGGAGATTTAATCGCACATGTCTTAAAAAATGATGTCGATCATTTCTCCATCGTTACGGGATTCGATGATCATGGCTACCCTCTTGTTAATTCTCATACAGCAGATCGCTTCCGAGTTCCATTCGATCTTGGTTGGGATAAGACAACCAAATATATCCTCATCCATATACGTGATTAGAGGTAGTTCAAAAAGTCCGCTTTTGATCACGAAGTAAATCAAGAAGTAACTCGGCATCGAATCTTGAATTCAGCCGGGTCTTCCGGTGCTCACGTACCCAAAACGTACGCTCCGCTCCTCAGATCCTAGCTTCATCCAACCTTCTCGGTGCTGAAAACCGGTCTTTTTGAACACATACAATTAGCAACCAATAAAAACACATACATACTTGATCTATTTCATATATTTAATGGACAAGTATGTATGTGGGGTGAGATTTATGCGTATACCACCCGTCATAAGGCAGATGGGAATTCGTCTCGGTGCGATTACCTTGGTTAAAGCTATGGGACTAATAGGTAGGATTTTATTGACTCGTATGGTAGGTACTGAAGGAATAGGGTTATTTCAAATTGCCTACTCCTATTATGGATTTATATTTATGCTGATAACAGGCGGTGTACCTACCGCCTTGGCTTTATACACGGCTGAACAGAATGCCCATGGTTGGATCTGGTTCAAACGTCTGTCTGTCGTATTTGTTCTTGTTGGAGCATGTCTATGTCTACTATCGATAAGCTATTCACAGCATGTCTCAGAATGGCTCGGCAATCCTTATTTGTCATTCTTTATACGTCCCCTCTCACTTTCCCTCTTCGTGGTTCCTTTACTAAGTTTGTTCCGGGGCTATCTTCAAGGTCTGGAATGTTATGGAGCTATAGCCGTCTCTGAAATGATTGAACAGGCCGTTCGTGTCGTTCTTATGTTATCTATCGCCTGGCTTCTAATGCCTCAGGGTATGATATATGCAGCTGGAATAAGTCAAATCGGAACTGCCCTTGGCGGTATTGCTGCTTTTATTAGTCTGTTAATCTATTATTTGCATGTGAAAAGAAAGGATGTACTATACTCTACTCCTGCCCGTTCTGGAATCACAGATGGTATTTGGTTTATTAGAAGCTCCTTCCTAATTGCAATGACCAGATTATTGGTTCCTTTTTCTGATATGCTGGACGCAATTATTATCCCTTCAAGACTTCAAACTGCGGGTTATGATTCTTCACAGGCGACGGCCATGTATGGTCTGCTCACCGGGATGGCTGTTCTGATCGTGTATACGCCCACGATTGTGACGGGGGCAATATCACATACCATTACTATGAAACTGGTCATGGCCTGGAAAGAGCGACGATTTGGACAATTTAATGCAAGAAGCAGAGATGCATTGGAAATCGGCTGGATTTGGGGGATCGCTACATGTATATTTCTGTGGTATTACAAAAGTGAGCTCTCCATGGTGTTCTTCAAGACTCCGGAAGCAGCAGAACTCATACGGTGGTTATTTATCATCCCTTTGCTCGTTGGATTACGAGAGATATCAACTAGCATCCTCTGGTCGCAAGACAATAAGCGAATAAGTCTGATTGGAACAATCATCGGAATTTCCGTTGCTACCCTATCCCATTATTCATTCATACCATTAGAAGGGCTACATATTCTTGGAGCAGTGATTGGGATTATACTTATGGAGCTCATCGTAACAATGATGAATTTGATAGGTTTGAAAAGAGTTATTGGTAGAATTAATATAGGCAAAGTACTAATAAATACACTGATGATTCTGATAATCTTAGTACCTGTTGCTACTGTGACTCGATCAATAGGAACACATATCAATTGGGGGAATT
>DASYFA010000200.1:0-9312 GCA_036498705.1 Paenibacillus sp. | reverse complement strand
TTTCTTATCCCAACAGGTGCAGAAGAATGCCCTAGGCTGGACAGACTGAACGGATGAACACAAAAAACCTTCATCTTCCTGGTAGGGAGGACGAAGGCTAAGGGGATGGTATGCCGGACCGAAAGTCAGATCCGGCAGATTTCATTCGGACAGAGTTCACAATGGCACATGTCTTGTAGCATAACCAGGTCCTTAATGACGATCATGCCGTTCACATATTCAAGCGCGTCCTTCTTGCGCAGGTCACTCAGCATACGGTTGACGCTCTCACGAGTTGCGCCGATCATGTTGGACAGGTCGGTATGCGTGATTTTCTTGTTAATAAGAATCGAATCGCCATATGGCTCACCGTAAGTGTTACTAAGACGGATCAGAGTTGAGGTAAGCGCTCCGGGTTTGCCATACATCATCAAGTCGCGGAATTTAGTCTGCGTCAGACGGTGATGGATACCCATCCATTTCATGAAATCGATCGAAAAATCGCAATGTTGGCAAATCATGATTTCCAAATCTTTTTGCTCGATGACGCCGACTTCACTGTCCTCAATCACTTCAGCTGTGAAGCTGTGCTTCATGCTAAAGAATGGATCAGCCTGTCCGACCATATCGCCGCGACCGTACATATATAGAATGAGTTCTTTGCCTTCATCGGTTGATTTGGTTAATTTTACACGCCCGCGTTTAATGTAGAATAGCTTATCGGAAAGATCGCCTTCCCAGAAAAGATGTGTCCCCTCGGGATAAGATTTATCCTTCATCGTAACAAGAAGTCTGTTGAAGTTTTGCTCGGAGAAACAACTTGTATTGCCGCGGGGCATGGTGGTATTTACACTTTCACTCATCATCGATTTCCCCTTTTATACGAATTTGTTCTAAATTTTCTGAAAATTTTAAATTATTTTAAATTAATTATATAACGATTATTTGATTTTGGGTCGCTTCTAATACGTCTAAAAGTGTCTAATTTTTAACATTGTGACTAATTTCACTTTGGAAGCGTTATCCAACTATTGATATGTTGTGAGAAGTTAATGATACAAAACTCAATTTATTAGATTGTTTGTAATTTAGATCAGTGAAAAATAGAACGTATATATGTAAGAACACGATGAAAATATACAACAAAAGATGAAAGTTTTCAACTATTTTAAACTATGTGAAAAAATTCACTATACAAACGAAAATCGACGTGATATGATCAAACCATAAAGAGAAGCACAAAAGCTTCCAAAGGATATACCTGTAAGTGAAATATTTCACGAACTAATTCAGGTAGGTCCACTAACCTTAGGAGGATGAGAGAGATGGCCGTAAAAAATGAAGTTGTGACTAAGGTTCAACAGCCAACTGCGCAAGAGTATGTTCAAACGTTGATCGACAAAGCTAACAAAGCACAAGAAGCTTTCATGAGCATGAATCAAGAGCAAATCGATTCCATCGTACAGGCAATGGCGCTTGCTGGTCTGGACAAACATATGTACTTGGCAAAGATGGCTGTAGAAGAAACCGGTCGTGGCGTGTACGAGGACAAGATCATTAAGAACATGTTCGCTACGGAATACATCTACCACAGCATCAAGAATGATAAGACGGTTGGTGTCATTGAAGACAATGGATATGACAACTTCCAGAAAATCGCTGAACCTGTCGGCACTATTATGGGGATTACTCCGGTAACGAATCCGACATCTACGACGATCTTTAAAGCCCTTATCGCGATCAAGACTCGCAACCCAATTATTTTCGGATTCCATCCATCCGCACAACGCTGCAGTGCAGAAGCAGCTCAAATCCTGCTTGATGCAGCGATCAAACATGGCGCACCTACCGATTGCATTCAATGGATTGAGAATCCTTCGATGGATCGTACAAATGAACTGATGAATCACAAAGACATTGCTTGTATCCTGGCAACTGGTGGTTCTGCAATGGTTAAGGCGGCATACAGCTGTGGTAAACCTGCTCTGGGCGTAGGACCAGGTAACGTTCCTTGCTTCATCGAGAAGAGCGCAGACGTTGACCAAGCGGTGAATGACCTGATTCTTTCTAAGACTTTTGACAACGGCATGATTTGTGCTTCTGAACAAGCGGTTATTATCGAAGAGCCGATCTTCGATCTAGTGAAGAAGAAAATGATAGCTAACGGATGCTATTTTGTAAATAAAGAGGAAGCAGGCAAATTGACCAAGGGAGCTATTAATGTAGATAAATGTGCAGTGAACCCGGCAATTGTAGGTCAACCTGCTGTGAAGATTGCTGAAATGTGCGGCATTGACGTACCAGCGGGCACTAAAATTCTTGTGGCAGAGATTGACGGCGTAGGTCCTAAATTCCCATTGTCTGCTGAGAAACTTAGCCCAGTGCTGGCTTGCTACAAAGTGAAAAACGCTGAACAAGGCATCAACCTTGCCCTTGAAGTTGTATCGTTCGGTGGAATGGGTCACTCCTCGGTCATCCATTCGAATAATGATGAAGTAATTAAGAAGTTCTCCGACCGTATGCCTACTTGCCGGATTTTGGTGAACCAACCATCTTCGCAAGGCGGTATCGGTGATATCTATAATACGAATCTGCCTTCGTTGACACTGGGCTGCGGCTCGTATGGACGCAACTCGACTTCGTCGAACGTAACGGCTGTCAATCTGATCAACGTGAAAAGGGTGAATCACCGTACCGTGAATATGCAATGGTTCAAAGTTCCTGACAAGATTTATTTTGAAAAAGGCTCAACCCAGTATCTTGCGAAAATGCCTGACATCAGCCGTGTGCTCATCGTTACTGACCCTATGATGGTAAAACTGGGATATGTGGAAAGAGTCGAGCATTATCTCCGTCAACGTCAAACTCCGGTTGCGATTGAAGTCTTCTCGGACGTTGAGCCGGATCCATCGACAACAACGGTTGAACGCGGAACTGAACTGATGAACAAATTCCAACCGGACTGCATCATCGCACTTGGTGGTGGTTCGCCAATGGATGCCGCGAAGGGAATGTGGCTGTTCTACGAATATCCGGATACAAGCTTCCACAACTTAAAGCAAAAATTCATGGACATCCGCAAGCGGATTTATAAATACCCTCGTCTCGGACAAAAGGCGAAATTCGTTGCCATTCCGACGACTTCGGGAACCGGTTCGGAAGTAACTTCGTTCGCAGTTATTACTGATAAAGTTAACGGCAACACTAAATATCCTTTGGCAGATTATGAGCTAACTCCAGATGTAGCTATCATCGATCCTGAATTCGTATATACACTGCCAAAGACCGCTGTTGCTGATACAGGGATGGACGTATTGACCCATGCGATCGAGGCTTATGTCTCGGTGATGGCTAGTGATTACACAGATGGACTTGCGATCAAAGCGATTCAGCTGGTGTTCCAGTACCTTGAGAAATCGGCGCTTACTGGCGACAAGCTAGCTCGCGAGAAAATGCACAATGCTTCGACATTGGCAGGTATGGCCTTTGCCAACGCCTTCCTAGGTATTAACCATAGCTTGGCGCATAAATGGGGCGGACAATATCATACAGCACACGGTCGTACAAATGCGATTCTGATGCCGCATGTTATTCGCTACAATGCCAAGAAACCGACCAAATTCGCGGCATGGCCTAAATACAAACATTTCGTTGCTGATGAGCGTTATGCAGAAATCGCCCGTATTCTCGGCTTACCAGCTCGTACGACGGAAGAAGGCGTCAAGAGCTTGATCAATGCGATTCGCGATTTGAACAGAAAGCTTGGCATTCCTGAGACCTTCCAAGAGCTTGGATTCGATCCGAAGGATTTCGAGTCGAAGGTAGAATACTTGGCTGACCGGGCTTTTGAAGACCAATGTACGACAGCGAACCCTAAGCTGCCACTTGTAACTGAATTGGCTGAAGTATACCGTGATGCTTTCTACGGAAGATTTGACGAATAATTGAACAGATGCAAGGAAAATCGTGACAAATATCACTTCGATTGTGATATTTGTCACAATCATTTATGCGGGATTGAGGTATGATTATGTCATAAACGATCCCGCATAATTATAGTAAAGATGATAATACTACATCGGCTTATTAGTGACTGAGATGTGAAAATTATCACAAATTTAAGGGATCACGAGGCGCGGGTAATCCTTCAACCGTGTTCTCCAAACTATATATATGGAGGGAATAAAGATGTCGGTGATTGAAAGAGAAGTAAAAGGTACTCAAGAGGTTCAGCCTGCATGGAGAGGTTTTAAAGCAAGCAAGTGGATGAGAGAAGTTAACGTTCGCGATTTCATTCAGAACAACGTCACTTCCTATGAAGGGGATGAAAGCTTCCTTCAAGGAGCAACTGCTAACACAAAAGCGCTCTGGGAGATCATTTCCGATCTGACCAAGAAAGAACGCGAAGCTGGTGGCGTACTTGATGTAGATGTTAATACACCTTCCGGAATTACTTCACATGCTGCTGGTTATTTGGATAAAGACAAGGAACAAATCGTCGGCGTGCAAGCAGACGAGCCTTTCAAACGCACTATTCATCCGTTCGGCGGTGTCAACATGGTTCTCAATTCCTGTAAAGCATACGGATTTGATCTGCCAGGCGAAATCGTAGAACTGTTCACAAAGATTCGTAAAACACATAACCAAGGTGTTTTCGATGCTTATACATCCGAGATGAGAGCATGCCGCAAAGCAGGTATCATCACAGGTCTTCCAGATGCTTACGGCCGTGGCCGGATTATCGGCGACTATCGTCGTGTAGCGCTTTATGGTATTGATTTCTTGATCAAACAGAAGAAACAAGAGTTGCTTAGCCTTGAAGTCGATGTGATCGATGAAGATGTAATCCGTCTTCGTGAAGAGATCTCTGAGCAAATTCGTGCTCTGCAAGAGTTGAAAGAACTGGGCCAAATGTACGGCTTCGACATTTCTAGACCAGCTGAAAATGCTAAAGAAGCAGTTCAATGGGTATACTTCGGTTACCTTGCAGCTGTTAAAGAACAAGACGGTGCAGCGATGTCGCTTGGTCGTGTATCCTCGTTCCTCGACGCTTATATCGAACGTGATCTGGCTGAAGGTATATTGACTGAAGAAGCAGCTCAGGAATTGGTTGACCATTTCGTTATGAAATTGCGTATTGTTAAGTTCTTGCGTACTCCTGAATACAACGATCTGTTCAGCGGTGACCCAACTTGGGTAACTGAATCAATCGGTGGTATGGCTGAGAACGGCAGAACACTTGTAACGAAGAACAGCTTCCGCTTCCTGCATACGCTGTACAACCTGGGACCAGCTCCAGAACCTAACTTGACTGTACTTTGGTCCGAGAAATTGCCAGAAGGGTTCAAGAAGTTTGCTGCAAAAGTATCGATCGAGACTAGTTCGATTCAATACGAGAACGACGATTTGATGCGTCCGATCTACGGCGATGACTACGGTATTGCTTGCTGCGTATCCGCGATGAGAATCGGTAAGCAAATGCAATTCTTCGGCGCTCGCGCTAACTTGGCTAAAGTATTGCTGTATGCGATCAACGGCGGTAAAGATGAGAAGTCCGGCGCACAAGTAGGTCCTGAATATCCAGCGATTACTTCCGAGTATCTGGATTATGATGAAGTAATGAAACGCTACATTCCAATGATGGAATGGTTAGCTAAGACATATGTTAACTCCTTGAATGTAATTCACTATATGCATGATAAATATTGCTACGAACGCATTGAAATGGCATTGCATGACCGTGACATTCTGCGTACGATGGCTTGCGGTATCGCTGGTTTGTCGGTAGCTACTGACTCCTTGAGCGCTATCAAATACGCTA
This sequence comes from Paenibacillus sp., assembly GCA_036498705.1. Taxonomy (GTDB): domain Bacteria; phylum Bacillota; class Bacilli; order Paenibacillales; family Paenibacillaceae; genus Fontibacillus. Next base: position 3,512 of record DASYFA010000200.1, on the reverse strand, counting down.
AGGTTAAACCAATCCGTAACGAAAATGGCATCGCCGTTGACTTCGAAATCGAAGGCGAATATCCTTGCTATGGTAACAACGATAACAAAGTTGACGACATCGCAGTTAAGCTCGTTGAGAGCTTCATGGGCATGATTCGCAAGCATAAAACTTACCGTAATTCGTTGCCAACACAATCGATCTTGACGATTACTTCCAACGTGGTTTATGGTAAGAAAACAGGTAGCACTCCAGACGGACGTAAAGCTGGCGAACCATTTGCACCAGGTGCTAACCCAATGCATGGCCGCGACAAGAAGGGTGCTCTTGCTTCCTTGAGCTCGGTTGCTAAGCTTCCTTACGAACACAGCTTGGATGGTATCTCGAATACATTCTCGATCGTTCCTAAGGCGCTGGGTAAAGAAGCTGAGACTCGTAAATCCAACCTCGTATCGATGATGGATGGATACTTCGGTAGCAGTGCTCACCACTTGAACGTTAACGTATTCGACCGCGAACAATTGATCGATGCTATGGATCATCCAGAGAACTATCCTCAATTGACGATTCGCGTATCGGGATATGCTGTTAACTTCATTAAGTTGACTCGCGAACAACAACTAGACGTTATTAACCGTACCTTCCATGGTTCGATGTAATAACGAGATCTAAATAGTCTTAAGGATTGTGGCTATACATCAGGCAGCCTCAATGAGAAAGGGTGTCGAATAATATGCTTAAAGGTCGTATTCATTCATTAGAAACATTCGGAACGGTAGATGGACCGGGTATACGCTTCGTACTCTTCATGCAAGGCTGCCTGCTGCAATGCCAATATTGCCATAACCCCGATACTTGGAGCTTGACGGAAGGCAAAGAAATGACAGTAGAAGAGGTGCTGGCTGAGATTGAGCCTTATCTGAACTACTATCGTTCGTCAGGTGGCGGTTTAACCGTATCCGGTGGGGAAGCCACATTACAGGCTCCATTTGTCACTGAATTGTTCCGCGAGGTGAAGAAGCGCTGGAATCTGCATACTTGCTTGGATACGAATGGATACAATGAAGGCGACAAAATCCGCGATTTGCTGGATGTAACGGATCTGGTCATGCTTGATTTGAAGCATATCGATAATGAAAAGCACATCAAATTGACCGGTAAGCCGAATGAACGTATGTTAAATATGGCACATTGGCTGTCTGAGCATAATCATAAAATGTGGATTCGTCACGTTTTTGTTCCGGGAATCCATGACGATGAGCAGGATTTAATCCATCTAGGCAAGTTTATCGGCGGCCTTCAAGGTGTTGAGAAGTTTGAGATGCTTCCTTATCACACTATGGGGATCTATAAATGGCAGGAGCTTGGTTGGGATTACCCTCTGGAAGGTGTTCCTTCTCCGACTGCGGAGGAGATTGAATGGGCGAATCGCCTGATCGAAGAGGGGCGGCAGCAGGTAGTTACAGCGAAGTAAACATTATGTCAGTTAACATGACTTAAACTATATTACTAACCCACACAAACGGTTAAATTTGACATGACTTGTCAGATTTAACCGTTTTTCTTTACATAATGACTAGATAATATTATCCCCATTATAGAAAAATGTCCTCCTTATCAAAATTGGAATCGCTTTCTATAATGAAGATGTAACATACAAACCGATCTTGAGGAGGGTCAAAAGAAATATGAAGAAGAGTTTGACGCTGTTACTATCCCTGTTCTTCGTAGCTTCGGCATTGCTCGCTGGTTGCGGAAGTTCCAATGACAAGAACACGGCGGACAAAGGTAGTGCAGGAACGAATGACAAACCTGCCAATGAAGCAAAGACAAACAACGATCCATTTGAGATTACGATTCGCCACACACAAATCGGGGAAGCGAAGAAGTTCCGCTTGGCTATTTTGGATGATGTGGTGAAGAAGACGGAAGCCGCGGTTCCTGGATTAACGATCAAGCTTGATGGCGTTGATTCTGAAGTTAACCGGAAGGAAAAGCTGAGAGGCGAGATGGCTGCGGGTAAACCACCAGAAGTATTCGATGTATTCGGCAGCCCGGATGCACAGTTGTATGCTAAGGAAGGTTTAATGCTTGACCTTACTCCGATTCTCGATGAACTCGGACTTAAAGATAAATTCAGTGATTTGGGTCCGTTTACTTATGACGGTAAAGTTTATGGCCTGCCAATTGGTGGATCGATCGAAGGTATTTTCTACAATAAAGAATATTTCGAACAAAAGAGCCTGACGGTACCTAAGACACTCGATGAATTGGAAGCGATTGCGGAGAAGATTAAAGCAGACGGCAAGATTCCGTTCGCTCAAGCATCCAAAGATGCATGGATTCCATTGATGACGACGAATAACCTGTGGTCCTACTATGCTGGTCCGGAGGTCACTTACGGATTCAAGACGGGCGAGACAAAATGGACCGACGAGAATGTGGTTAAAGGTGTAGCTAAGCACCAGGAATGGGTACAAAAAGGCTACTTCAAGAAAGGCGAACTCGGTTTTGAATATGCAGATATGAGAAACCAAGTTATTACCGGCGAAGCGATCATGATGATGGATGGATCGTGGGCAAACTCAGTGTTCAGAGATCCAGCACAAGCTGGCGACCTGGTAGGTAAGATCGGTTACTTCAGTATGCCTCCTCTGAAAGAAGGAGACCCATACGTTGTCATGCAGGATTCTAATAACGGTTATGGATTCTCCAGCTCTGTTGCTGAAGATCCTCGTAAATTGGAAGCGGTCAAAGAATTTATTAAGAATATGTGGACGGACGAAATGCAGCTTCGCGGCTTGAAGGAAGACGGTGTACTTCCTGCCCTGAAGATGGATCTGGAGCAAATGAAGACAACGTCTGATGATCCTTTGATGCAAGATATTTTCAAGGCTGTAAGTGAAATTGGAAAGCCATTCCCTGCCTTTGATGCGCTTGTTCAAGCAGAAGTTAACACGGCAATTGGCATGGGTATCCAGCAAATCATCGGGGGAGAAATTACTCCTGAGAAGATGCTGGAGAATGTGCAAGCCGCTCAAGATGCAGCTAATGCAGCAAGTGAGTAATTACTCTTTGAACCTACTCTATTAGCTAGAAAAGGGCGCCACCCGCCTCGATTTTGTGGGGGCGCCTTTTCTTCTCACTGGAACGATAGATAGAACTTAGGAGCAGAAGAAACGAATATCAAAGATTACAACGGAGGTTACCATGAATAAAGCACTAAGAAATCCGCTGATATATGTCTTGTTCATACTTCCTGCCTTCATCCTGTTTCTGGCCTTTTTTATCTATCCGGTATTTACAGCGATTAATAACAGTTTCACAAGCTGGAACGGGATATCCAAGAACGTTCATTATATCGGATTTGATAACTATGTGCAGGCATTTCATGATGTTGCATTCTGGAAGTCAGTAAGAAATAACGTCTATTTTATTTTGTTCTCCTGTTTGATTCAGGTTCCACTCATTGTTATTTTCTCTTTGTTAATAGCTAATGTTAAGCGCTTCAAAGGGCTTTACAAGACGGCGGT
>DASYFA010000199.1:0-9673 GCA_036498705.1 Paenibacillus sp. | reverse complement strand
CGGATATCGTCGCCGGGAGAATATTGCCTATAATCGGCGAACTCCAGCGACGCTCCAAAGCTGCCAGAACGGCGTTTGCCCTGTGCCGTCCCCCGGACTTGCCTGCCAGATATCAGCGATAGCCTTTCCAGACGTGGCAAGAAAGCCGGAGGTAATAACGGGGCTGTCATCGGGAACTCTCCAGCTTCGCGATAATCTCTTCAATCAGTGAATCCGTCGATATGCCCATCGCCTGGCCTTCGAAATTCAAGAATAAGCGATGGCGCAGGGTTGGAACAGCAACTGCAGCCAGATCTCCCGTTGAGACATGCCAGCGTCCCTTGCAGAGCGCTCTTACCTTAGCGATCGCGACCATGGACTGAATTCCGCGTGGACCCGAACCGAAGCTAACGTATTTACGGACCGACTCCGGTGCCGATGCTTCCTGAGGATGGGTCATCATCAATAGAGAAATGCCATAGTCCAGCACTTCATCGGCTAACAGAATTTCCTTGGCGGCCTGCCGGATCTCCAGCAATTGCTCCGCGGTCGCCTGACGAACCGCATGCGGCTGCTCCGCCGCCGTCGTTCTGTGCACGATCTGCTTCAACTCATCCGGTGTAGGATAATTGACATTGATCTTCAACATGAAGCGATCAAGCTGGGCCTCAGGCAGCGGATACGTCCCTTCGTTCTCCAACGGATTTTGCGTTGCCAGCACGAAGAAGGGCTGCGGCAAACGCCGGGTCTCCCCGCTGACGGTAACCGTCTGCTCCTGCATCGCCTCAAGCATGGCGCTCTGTGTCTTTGGAGTAGCCCGGTTAATCTCATCCGCGAGCACAATCTGGCTGAACACCGGCCCCGGCTGGAACACCATCTCATTCGTCCCCTGTGGGCCGAAGCGAATGACATTCGTTCCGGTAATATCACTCGGCATTAAATCCGGCGTAAATTGGATTCGTGAGAAGGATAACTCCAGCGTATCCGCGATCGTACGGACGAGCATCGTCTTCCCAAGTCCGGGAATCCCCTCTAGCAGGGCATGTCCCCCGGCAAAAATACACCACAGCAGCTGCTCGACGACCTCCTCCTGACCGACAATGACCTTGCCGATTTCCTCCCTAATAGTAGAGATCGTCTCTCTCCAGACCGCAGCCTGCTCCTTCGTATCCGGCATGATTTATTCCTCCCTCTCGCTCATTTAACTGCCCGGATCTATCTCCATGAAATAACGCTCTACAAGTCCCTGCATGCTCTGCGGCAATTCGCTCCGCTCCAGCGAGCGCTTAGCCTCAGAGGCGTAATCACTGTAAACCTCATTATATGGGCGGCTAACTCCCTCAAAAACAGGCGATTTCCCACCTTTTTGCACCTGACCGCCAGTAGTCGGGCCTCCATCGTTCTGAACATTTCCACTGCCTTTATAATCGCGGGGCACGGTGATCAGATTGCGACCTCCACTGCTTAGTCCTGCTCCAGAGCCTCCACTACCAGCCCCGTTCCCACCGCCGCCGGTCCCGCTGCCGCTACCACTTCCGCTTCCAGCACCATTGCCAGTTCCCGCACCGCTTGAACCACTGCCTACAGAGGAACCATTTCCCTGAGCGGGGCTGTTTCCGCCAGATTCACTTCCGGATTGAGAACCGGAGGAGCCAGCAGAAGCTGAATCACTGCCAGCAGAACCGTCTGAACCCGTCTCTCCACCAGCACTGCCAGTTCCTGCAGAGGCTAACTGCTCAGCAAGGCCACCCATACTCCAGCTATCAGCGACCGCCATCCCAGAGGCGGACATATCCTGAGCCAGACCAAGTCCTTGCTCTGCCAAGGCTGAAGCGAGCTGGGAGGCCTCAGCAAGCTGCTGGGCACGGGATGCAGCAGCCCCGGCATTCTCTTGCACCAGTTGCTTCAATTGCTCCATCGCCAGTTCTACCTCTTGCGTATTGCCCTCACTTAGCGCCGCAGCCGCTTTGTTTAGTGCTTCAGCCAGCCGTTTCGCTTCCTCATCATGCTGCGGTGCTTCCGCGGCCAGCCCCTGCAGCTCGTCCGCCAGCTTCTTCCGTTCCGCTGATGATAGCTTAGGCAGATCTGATTTTAGCTTGTCGATCTCTTTTCCTGCTTGCTCTTGGTCATTCTGCTGCAATCCGTTACCAAGCCCTCCGGCAGACGGACTTGCCTTCCATTTGTCTAACCATGCGCTTCTCTCCTGCTGCTGAAGCTCGAGTCGATCAGACATCTCCTGCAATTTCTTCATCGTATTTTCAAGCGCTTCAAGAGACTGCTCCCCGGCTCGGCTCTCCTCCAGTGACTGCCGCAATTCCTGCAGTTCTGCATCCAGAGCCTGCTTAACCAAAGGGTCCAATGACTTGCTCTCAAGCTGCTCGATCATTTGATCCGCTTCTTTCACCTGCGCTTTGACCCATTGCCGCTCCTGCTTATGCTTATCGATCACGTCATTCATCGGATTCGGCATCACAATTAGCGCAGCAGCTAGGGCGAGGCCGAATCCAATACAAATCCACCATTTCGGTCTATGTATGAGAGGAAGATTGCTCTTCAGCCCGGAAATAAACGCTGCGCCATACTCCACTGCCTGCAAACGCTGTTGTCCAGCCAACTGGCTATCTGATTCCGCAAAGGCTAGCGCCGTAACCATTAAATCCTCGGCCTCACCGCTTCGGTTCAAGCGATCCATTGTTCTAGCAGACTCCTTGTCGGAAATATAGGCAAACCAGCCCCAGAGTCCACCTACAGTTGGTGCAAGCAGCAGGCAAGCCGCAGCATATGCCCATATCGCTTCAATCGGCCACAGCCTCCCGGCAATGAGACAGACCAGTGTACAGGTAATGCCGACCAATAGACCGATCCTTGCTTGATCTATCGCGCGCAGCCATTTCAGCCGCTTGCGGACGATCTCCAGCTGACGGTATATCTTTTCCAAGCCAATCCCCCCCTCTCTATTAGAGGTAATTCAAAAAGTCCACCTTTGATCACGAAGTAAATCAGGGAGTATTCTCGACATCGAATCTTGAATTCACCCGGGCCCTCCGGTGCTCACGCACCCACTACGTACGCTCCGCTCCTCACGCCCTAGCTTCATCCAACCTTCTCGGTGCTGAAATTTGAACTTTTTGAATATGCAATATTGTGAATCTGAACAATGCTATTTTACGATCTATACTCTATAAGACCTCTCCTATTGCTGAGGCTCCATCTTCTCTCCATTACCGTTGCCTTCGCCTAGAAAGCTCTCTTCCATCATATCGGAGTCCTTGCTACGCCGTCTCACCGGACGAATATAGCGTATGGCTAACCACAGCATCAACACGATAACTACGCTGTAGACGATAATAAATTCCAGCCACAACTCAATCGGCGCACTCGTTCCCATATTTCCACCGCGGAACAGGAAGACACTTTTGGAGAACGATGGTTCAAAAATGCTAATCAGTGCGCCGCCCGGGTTTAGTCCAAGAATATAACCGATCCAGGAAAACTCCGGAGTATTCATAGAAGAATTATAATTCATTTGCGTCATTGCCATAGCGAACAGATAGATGAGTCCAGTACCAAGAAAGATCACTAAACCGACACCATAAGTAACAATGACCGCGATGATCGTCCGTTTGAACAAGGTCGAGAAGAAAATACCGATTGAGCCTAGCAGCAGCATAATGAATAAATAGAATAGAAAAACAACAACTAGCTGCTTCGGCGATACCCCACCATATAAGAAAACAATACAATATACCGGTATTGTCGCCACGATTAACAAAGTCATGAAGCTAAGCGAGGACAGCAATTTACTCAGTATAATCGTAGCTGAGCTCTGCTGCGTCGTTAGCAGCATACTCAGCGTCTGCTTCTCGCGCTCTCCACTGATTATGCCTGCTGTTAACGCCGGTGTCATGAATGCGATCATGATTAATTGGGCGAAGCTTAATGCGTAGAAGATAAGACGACTGATCGTAGGATCAAAGCGGCCTGACCCGCTCATACCACCAGAAGTCAACACATAGATGATACCCATCGCCAGCAGCCCCATCACCAGCACATAAGCAAGCAATGAGATCGCCGAGCGCGGAGTTCTCATTCTGAGCCGGAATTCTTTATCCAATACAGGATTAATCAATATAGCCCGCCAATTCATTCGCCGCTCCCCCCCTTCGTTATTTCCAGGAATACATCTTCAAGATTCGTCTGTGCCTCATTGAAGGAGATAATCTTGAAGCCGGCTGAGACCATTCTGGCTAACAGCTCCGACTGCTCTAAATCACCGCCGTTGAAATGAATATGAACACCAGCAGCATCGATGAACACCTGGCTGACATAGGCCTCATCCCGCAGCCAACTGCCTAGGTTCTCCTCTTGTCCCAGCGTGCGGATATGAAGAACTCTTTTGACTCTTAAGCGGTTCTGGATCTCGGCGACCTTCCCCTGGGCAACCATTCTGCCGTGCTCGATTACGCCGATCTCATCGACCATTTCCGCTAGCTCCGGCAAAATATGCGAAGAAATGATGATCGTCTTGCCCATCAGCTTCAATTCTTTAATAATCTCTCGCATCTCGATGCGCGCCCGCGGATCAAGCCCGGAAGCCGGTTCATCGAGAATTAACACCTCGGGATCATGTACGAGACAGCGCGCCAGACAGAGGCGCTGCTTCATTCCCCGTGACAAGCTATCTACATAGCTATCCCGCTTATCGCTCAGATTTACCAGCTCCAGAAGCTGCGGAATGAGCTTGTCCCGCTCGCCTCTCGGAATACCGTAGCTGGCACCATAAAAGTGCAAATACTCCGTCGTTTTGAACTGGTCGTAAACGCCGAAGAAATCCGGCATGTAGCCAATTCTCTTACGCACTTCATGCGGGTGTTGGACAACGTCATAGCCGCCTACCTTGGCTGTCCCTGATGTGGGCAGCAGCAGAGTAGCCAGGATGGACATCGTGGTCGTCTTGCCGGCCCCGTTAGGGCCAACAAACCCGAATACCGTCCCTTTATCAATATTTATATTGACGGATTCCAGAGCGTGGAAGCTGCCGTACGTCTTCGTTAAATTATGAATTTCTATCATGGGCTCACCTTGCCTTTCAACGAGATCTTCGGAATGTCAAAGTTGGCCCACTCATCCACATTCACAGCGATTCTTACCACTGCACCGTTCAGCATATAATTGGAGACCTGTTCTGAGATTTGCGCCTCTCCCTTACTCCAAGTTAGATCCTCCCACTTGGCTTCAGAGAAATTCCAGATCAATGTCTTCGTTTGCTGGCCAGCATCAGTTTGCTGCAGTTGTAGCGAAGAGTAATCGATTTTACCGGGCATTGGCAAGGCAAATTCGAGTTGCATTTCCCCCTTATCCATATTCGCCCTGTCTGAATTATGGTCTATCCCCCAATTCGTCGTGGATACACTGGTGATTTGAGCAGGGATATAGCCATATGGAATATTGATTTCATTGGATTTGGCTGACTTAAACTGCACTGTTACGGGCTGCACCCACAAGTTAAGCTGCTCTGAAGCCGGTGTTTTCCCGTTCACGGTATATCCGCCAAGTGAATCCTTGCTCCATGCTATCAGTATATTGCTCGCCTGGCCTGTGTTTTGCCCGAGCACACTTTCGAGCATCCCGCGTTCCCTATTCTTCTCATCCGATGGACCACTAGGATATGGGAACAATATTGAACTGTAGCTGTTATATGCGGCAGATGTGAATTGCGCAGGAATCTGCACCTTTTGATCCTTGGCAAGATCCCCCAACATGAACACATTTCCGCCCAAAATTAACGCCGCATCACTGAGATCACGATCCATACGATTGGTTACTGTTCCCTGTGGAACTCCTGTCGCATCCGGCGCAACCTCAATCTCCACCGAGCCAAAGTTTCCTGTCTGCTCAATCCACAGCTTCGCCATTGAGCGATGGGTCATATCCTTGAGCTTGACTGTCGTGTTGCCATTCTGCTCTCGGATCAATTGACGGCTGATTCCTTCTTCTCCTCCTCCGGAGATATAACCATCCTCTCTTTTGCTCGTCACATGGGTTGCTCCCGGAATTTCAAACTCATAATTCCCACCGCGAGGAACGAACAAAGCCGAGGATATCAACTGCTCGCCCTGCCCCTGACCATCCAGTTCCACGACATTCAGCGTATGCGTCCGTAGGGAGGACTTCCCTGAAGTACCAGTCACATAGATGCTTACGCTTGTGATAATAGCAATAAGCGGGATCAGGAACCAGGCCCACTCGCGTCGATCAAATCTCTTGAGCACATAATAGAGCACTGGGGCGACGAGCACGGCATAACCAACTAGCAGCCAGAAGAATAGAGAGAAAGGTGGTAATGAGAGCGATGGAAAATAGTTCAGATAATTATCTAGACGAGCTTTCATGCCTTGGTAACCATCGTTCCTATCTGTGACTGCGCCGGACAACTTACTCTGGAGCATGCTATTCCAAAAATCAGCATGCCCGCCCCAACTATGAACTGGCTCAGCAGCCAGATCATAAGCCGCATAGAAAACCTTCCCTTTACCAACTGGCCAGGAAGCAATTAACGGTTCGCCCTGAGCATTAACGATACTATCAGCTCCATCCTTCAGCTGTGCCGTTGATATAGAAATCGTGTGATCCAACTTCAGCTCCTTGTTCGCAAGCTTCTCCATCTCAGGCAGTGAGCTGATATCCATGGTTCCTGAATATTCAACAGGCGATAAGCTCTCAAGACCTTTGACCGTCTTTGGGTAACTAGGTCCGCCAGCTAATACAAGAGTCCCTCCTTGATGTACCCAGGTTGAAATAGCCTGCTTCTTCCCTTCCTCCAGCGTATCGGAGGCAAAATTGTTAAGGAACAGAACATCAAAAGAAGACAGCAAAGCTGCATCCTCTGGCATTTGCTCCGAGACTAATGTGAGGACGTTAATCGGATTATTTCGATTGTTCAGCAAATTCATGAAATTCAGGCTGTCTGGATCAGACGCAAGCTGCCCAATGACCGCCCCGTTCACCTGGTTGGATTGGAGATAAGCTTGTCCAGAAGTAAATGCTATATTTTTCCCTGATTCTGCCGAACCCTTATAGTAACGAATCGAACTGTTATTCTTATTAAAATAGTTACCTATAATGCCAAAAGTGACTTGCTTCGCGGTACCTGCAGGAAGATCAACCTTCTTCACATAGGACTGGTTGGTGCCTGAATTGGGAACCTCAACCTGGACGACAATTTCCCCGCTAATGTCCTCATCACTTTTTAGAGTAATCGTTAAGGGCGTCCATTTGTTGATTTTATAGCTGCCGTTATAGCCGATCTCACTCTCTACGCTAATTCTCGGACCTGCTGCATGAGCAGGTTGCGTATTCCCCCACATGACAGCGGCAATGACGAGCATACAACCAATTAGCGCATACATTCCTCGCTTTACTGATATATACAAATGATTCTCCCCTCTCAACCTTTTACATTTTATCCCTATAGATGACCATTCAATATATTAACGCGATACTAAAACATAAAGTTACTCTACATCCTTGTCTGGAAATATACACCGCTCTTCCTCTCAAAAAAACAACCGCCATGCAAGTCATTTAAATGTTTGCCATAGCGGTTGTTATAGAAAAATATTTAATTGAATACGACTGTTTTATTCTGATGAACCAAAATACGATCCTCGATATGCCATTTTACAGCTCTAGCTAGCACGACGCGTTCGATTGTCCGTCCGATTCGCTTCAGCTCCGCCACATCGTCGCGGTGACTGACGCGCTGTACATCCTGCTCAATAATTGGGCCGCCGTCCAGTTCTTCAGTCACATAGTGAGCTGTCGCCCCGATAATCTTAACGCCGCGGTCATAAGCCTGAGCATATGGCTTCCCGCCCACGAAAGCCGGGAGGAAGGAGTGATGGATATTGATGATCCGGTTGCGGTAAGGCTGGATCAAAGCCGGCGACACGATCTGCATATATCTGGCCAAAACGATTAAGTCTACCTTCCCGTTCACGATCTCCAGTTGCTTCTGCTCCGCTTCACGCTTTGTCTCCGGAGTAACCGGAATGTGATAATAAGGAATCCCGAATGATTCCACATATTCTTTCATATCGGCATGATTACTTACAACCATGGAAATATCCGCATCCAGATCACCAGCCTGCCACTGCCACAGCAATTCTACAAGGCAATGATCTTCCTTGGATACGAAGATAGCCAACTTCTTCTTGTGGCTTAATTGGAAAATGTTCCACTCCATTTGGAACTTATCGGCGATCTCGGCAAAATCCCGTTTCAAGCTGTCTATACGCGTCGCAAGCTGATCTAGATCGAACTCGATTCGCATGAAGAACATTCCGCCTTCGGGATCCATCGTATATTGGTCAGATTGTACGATATTTGCTCCGTGCTCATACAGAAACCGGGATACTGCCGCCACAATCCCAGGGCCATCCGGGCAAGAGATCAGCATCCGAGCCCGATTGTGCTCATACGGTTTGACTTGTCCACTTATTTTCGCATGTTTATCCATTGATTCTCTTATCCCCCTGGCGCACTATTATTCTATGTTGAGATCCAAATCCTAGTTTCTTCCCGCGAGCCAAGCGATCAAGCGATGATTGATTTGCTCTTCCGAGTAATCCGGGAATAGATTCGCGGCAATCACCATATCGTACAAACGCTCTAACGGTTCGCGAGGGTCTGCCTTCTTCGCCTTCGCGTCATTCTTCAGTAAGTTCCAAGTATCAAGAACGAAGGAACGGTAATGAACATCCTGTTTGCTGAAGAAGTCATGCAGTCCGGCTACATCGGCGAGGAATTCTGCACCGAAGCGCTGCTCCACATCCCCACGCAGTAAGGCGATTTCCACTTCATACATCGGACGCTGGGTCTTGGCATCTTTACCTACCCAAGGTGTCTCCAGGATGAATGGGCGGCCCTGCAATGCCTCATGATGAACAACACGATTGATCGCTTCAAAGCCAATCCAACCTGTACCAATTGGCGTATGACGGTCCTTGCCAGCGCCGACCGGATTCTTGCTGTCGTTAATATGAACAACGGCAATTCGATCAAGACCGACTGTCTGATCGAATTTCTGCAGTACACCATCGATATCATTCACAATATCATAGCCTGCATCGTGAATATGGCAAGTATCGAGGCAGATCGTCAGCCGTTCATTATGCTCGACCTTATCAATAATCGCCGCGATCTCCTCGAAGCTGCGTCCAACCTCGGTTCCTTTGCCGGCCATTGTCTCCAGAGCGATATTTACTTCAGTCTCGTCTGTTCCATTTAACACTTCATTCAAGCCTTCGGCGATCCGCGCTACACCGTATTCCGCATCCTTGTCCGTAAATGCACCGGGATGGAGCACGATATTGCGTACACCGATCGCATGAGTACGGCGAATTTCTTCCTGCAAGAAATCGACAGCCAACTGATACGTATTGGATTTATAGGAACCCAAATTAATGATGTATGGTGCATGCACAACGATCTCCTCAATCCCCGCCACCTTCATCGCTTCCTTGCCTTCCAACAAATACATCGCATCCATCGGTTTGCGCCGCGTATTCTGTGGAGCACCGGTATATATCATGAACGAGCTTGAGCCATAGGACACGGCTTCTCCAGTTGCACTTAATAGACCTTTATCTGAGAATGACACATGTGAACCTATTTTCAGCATAATAATTCCCCC
>DASYFA010000198.1:0-8693 GCA_036498705.1 Paenibacillus sp. | reverse complement strand
TTATACGATGATGATATTTCACCTTAATTGCTTTTCCTGAATATCAATAAAATGGTGTATATAGGTTTGTTGTTCTGGTATATTTAACTTGTAAGAACAAAAATCTTTTAGAGAAAGGAGTATTCTATGTCTAACGCGAGAACGCTTAAATGGGTGACCGGTGGTTTGGAACTTTTCCTTGGTATTCCGGTACTCGGCGGACTGATCATAATGGGGACCTCTTACATACCGCTTTTCATCATGTTTGTACTACATATCATTACATTAGTATTGTCCGCTAATAATCGGGAATCAAAGTATGGTTCAATTGTCGGAATAATTACTTCGGTCATTGCATGGATCCCTATCCTTGGTATGATTATGCATCTCATTACAGGCATTCTTCTTATGATTAGCGCTTCCCAGAAGCCTACGGATCATCCTATGAACAACACATATAAATTTTAATTTTAAGAAGCACCCACTTGGGTGCTTTTTTTATTGACTTCTATTTGGAAATATTTATACTATAAGTGACAATTCTAATCTGATTAGTAGGACTTATTCCAAGACATGGGGGCGGAGCATGAATTTACTGGAGAAAGAAGCATTGATTGAGGAGAAAGCTGTGGAGCTGGAAGCGGCTTCAGCGCAGGAGATTATCACTTGGGCAGTTGAGACATTTCCTAATATCACCTTTGCCTGTAGCTTCGGAGCTGAGGATGTAGTGCTTGTAGACATGCTGCAGAAGATTAGTCCGAAGACGGACATCTTCTACCTGGATACCGATTTTCATTTCAAGGAGACTTATGAGACCCGGGATAAGCTGGAGGAAAGGTACGGTGTAAAGTTCGTCAAAGTGTCTCCGGATATTACTCCAGAGGAGCAGGAGGAGCAATATGGCGCGGAACTGTGGAAGAAGGATCCGAATGCGTGTTGTAATATCCGCAAAGTAGGTCCATTAAGCCTGATTCTATCCAAATACGAAGCCTGGATTACCGGAATCAGACGCGATCAAGCTCCGACGAGGGCTAATGCCAAGAAGATTGAATACGATGTCAAATTTGGACTCGTCAAATTCAATCCGATCGCGAACTGGACTAGTGAGGATGTATGGAATTATATCCGGGAGCATGATCTTGTATACAATCCTTTGCATGACCAGAACTATCCGAGTATCGGGTGTGAGCACTGTACACGCCCGGTCATGCCTGGAGATGACCCCCGTGCAGGGCGCTGGGCAGACTCAGAGAAGACAGAGTGCGGATTGCATAAATGATGAATAGGATAAGGTTAATGAACAGGGAGGATACAGTATGACGGCAATTTCACCGCATGGCGGTACACTCGTGAATCGCCTTGTGACAGGTGAGGAGCGCGAACACTTATTAGAGGTAGCAAAGGAACTGAAGTCGGTACGTATCAATACCTGGACAGTCTCTGACCTCGATTTAATCGGAGTCGGTGCATTTTCTCCACTAACAGGGTTCCTGAACGAGGATGACTATCATTCGGTCGTTAGGCAAATGCGACTTGTAGACGGCACAGTATGGAGTATTCCAATTACCTTATCGGTAAGCGAAGAGGAAGCTTCAGCGATCTCCCTAGGAGAGCGGATCGCCTTAGTTGGTGAGCAGGATAGCATTGTATACGGCGTGCTTGAGATTGGAAGCCTTTATAGGGTGGATCAGCAGGAAGAGGCTAGACAAGTATTTAAGACGACAGATCCTGAGCATCCAGGGGTTAAGAAGTTGCTGGAGCGTTCTTCTATCTATATTGGTGGACCGGTGCAAGTGTTGCATCGCCCTAGACCGGACCGCTTTACTGAATTCTATTTCGACCCGGAGCAGACGCGACGTATATTCGCGGATAAGGGATGGAATACAGTGGTTGGCTTTCAGACGAGAAATCCGGTACATCGGGCCCATGAATATATACAGAAGAGTGCGATGGAGATAGTCGATGGCTTATTCCTAAACCCGCTTGTGGGTGAGACGAAGTCGGATGATGTTCCTGCAGATGTCAGAATGCAGAGTTATCTGGTACTGATGGACAATTATTATCCGCAAAGTCGTACCTTTCTGGGAGTGTTCCCGGCGGCGATGCGCTATGCGGGTCCGCGGGAAGCGATCTTTCATGCCATGGTCCGCAAAAATTATGGATGTACCCATTTCATTGTAGGCCGAGACCATGCGGGTGTAGGGGATTATTACGGGACTTACGAAGCACAGGAGATATTCAGCCATTTTACGACAGATGAATTAGGGATTACGCCTTTATTTTTTGAACATAGCTTCTTCTGTACGAAATGCGGCAATATGGCTTCGAGTAAGACTTGCCCGCATCCCGCAGATGATCATCTGACCTTGTCTGGAACAAAAGTAAGGGGGCTCTTGCGCGAGGGAATTTGTCCTCCGCCTGAATTCACTCGCCCTGAAGTGGCAAGGGTTCTAATCGAAGGAATGAGTCATCAAGTTGTCATATAGGTCGCTTTTGATCACGAAGTGAATCAGGAAGTAAATTCGACATCGAATCTTGAATTCAGCCGGGCCTTCCGGTGCTCACGTACCTAAAACGTACGCTCCGCTCCTCAGACCCTAGCTTCATCCAACCTTCTCGGTGCTGAAAACCGGCCGCTTTTGAACACGCACTTATATAATCGTTATTTTGTAATATTTGTCCACCTCGTCCCATATAGATGATTAGTGTCATTTATGGAGATGGAGGTGGCTTTTCTATGAACTCCAAGGATAAAAAAATTAGCGTCTGGCTGTCATTAAATCATATGAAATGGGGACTGCTCGGAATCGGGTTGCTGGGTCTATTGATTGGATTTGCCAAATATGAAGTTCCGGCTATAAAGACAGCGAGCTATTGGAGTCTGCCGCTGGCAGGGATGACGATCGCGCTTGATGCCGGTCATGGTGGCCCTGATGGGGGAGCGGTAAGTAAGCAAGGAATCATTGAGAAAGATATTAATCTTGCAGTAACGCTATATCTGCGGGATTATTTGCAGCAAGCCGGCGCGATGGTATATTTGACGAGAGAGGACGATCGTGATCTGGCCGATGCAAATACTAAAGGATATAAGAAGCGCAAAACTGAAGACTTGACACGTCGGGTTCGTTCTATCGAAGAGAACCAAGCTGGGGCGTTCGTTAGTATTCACATGAACAGCGTTCCATCTTCACGGTGGAGCGGAGCGCAAACCTTTTATTCAACTAATAATGGGGACAGCGTTACATTGGCCGAGTTCATTCAGGATGAGCTGCGGAATAACCTGAATAACACCGATAGAGTCGCGAAGCGCTCGGATAAGTCAGTATATTTGTTAGAGGAATTAAAAATTCCTGCGGTATTGGTGGAGGTCGGATTCCTATCAAATCCGGAGGAAGCAAGATTACTTGGGGATGAGAAGTATCAACAGAAAGTGGCTGCTTCAATCTTTCAAGGAATCATGAAATATATTTCCAAAAAAGAAAGCGGAAACAAAGCAGACAACAGCATAAAATGATATAATTAATATCATAATTATGCCAATATATTCGATTACTAAATAGATCCGGGGTGTTGTCTGTGTTAACGAAGGAACAGCTTGAGGCTATACTTAGACCTATTGCAGAGCCTGTATTGGGCCGCAGCTTGATCGATTTACAATGGATACGCAATATGATGATAAAGGAAGATAAGGTTTCTTTGACGGTAATCACCTTGAAGCAGGACGAGAATGCGCGCCATAAGCTGGATGAAGAGATCCGTTTCCGTCTGAAGGAGGCCGGAGTCAGCAACTTACATCTACGCTTCCGTGAGCCTTCCGAGTATGAGCGCCAGGAAGCAGGACAAGCCGTGAATTCAAGTGAATCTGATAAGGCCCCGTTACAAGCTCCGCGAGGACATGGGGCAGGGCTAGAAAAATTATCGATCCTGGATCCTAAATCTGGAGTTAACTTTATAGCGATAGCTAGTGGAAAAGGCGGAGTCGGTAAATCCACGGTAGCTGTAAATCTAGCCGTGGCTCTGGCTCGTCTTGGTAAAAAAGTCGGATTAATTGATGCCGATATATATGGCTTCAGTGTACCAGATATGATGGGGATCGAGACTGCTCCTGCGATCGAGGATGGTGTCATTCAGCCAGTTGAGAGATTCGGCGTGAAGGTGATGTCGATGGGATTCTTCATCCAGGAGAATACTCCCGTAATTTGGCGTGGACCTATGCTTGGGAAGATGCTGCGTCAATTTTTCGCTGATGTGAATTGGGGAGAACTAGATTATATGCTGCTTGATTTGCCGCCGGGAACAGGAGATGTTGCACTAGATGTACATCAGATGATCCCTCAGAGCCGTGAGATTATTGTCACTACCCCTCATGCGACAGCGGCCTTCGTCGCTGCCAGAGCAGGTGCTATGGCGTTGAAGACAGAGCATGAAGTGCTTGGTGTGGTTGAGAATATGGCCTATTATGAGTGTTCGGATTGTCATAAGAAGGACTACATCTTTGGCCGCGGCGGTGGGGCACGCTTAGCTGAGACACTGCATACGGATCTGCTGGCGCAAATCCCACTTGGAACGCCGGATAACCATCCGTCGGAACCTGACTTCTCTCCATCGGTTTATAAAGCGGAGACATCTATTGGACGCATTTATGATGAGATTGCTGCTACATTAGAAACAAAATGCCAAAAAGACTGAACCTGTATGGTTCAGTCTTTTTTTATCGTAAGGTAGTTAAGCTAACCTTCATCACCGGAGCCGCTGTCGCCACCTTGTTTCTTTTGTTCTCCGCCACCCTTACCGCCTTGTTGTTGCTCGCCTTTTTTCTCGGGTTGCTTCTCAACCTTAGGTATGAGCTGTTCTTGAACGACGGTTTTAAGTAGTTCCATAACCTCCATTTTGAATAAAGGGCTTTGCATCGCTTCTTGCATGATGGTCATCGTCTGCTTACGGTAATCCGACGACTTGGTCAAATCCAAGAACATCTGCATAACCTCAGGAGACTTCATCATGTCCTGCATAGATTTTTGATAAGTAGGGTCCTTAATCAGGTCCATATGAAGCTGTTTGTTCTGAGCGCTAATGGCTTTGGCAAAATTACCTGCAAACTTAGGGTCTGTCATAATTTTTTCTATTTCCTTTTTGTACGCCGGTGAGGTAATCGTGTCCTTTACAGCCATTTTGACTTCTTCAGAGGTATGGGATGGAAGGAGCATCTTGATTCCGTAACTTCCTCCTCCACTTGATCCACCGCCCGATCCACCGCTTGATCCAGAGGAGCCCCCGGAGCCTGATCCTGAGTCAGAACCTGATCCGGAATCGGAGCCTGACTCAGACGATGAGCTCGAACTGCTGCCAGATTCGCTCTGCGGTGAGCTTAAGGCCTCGTAGATCGCTTTTTTTCCGTCATCGGTCTTCAAAATGTCGATGACCATCGATTTTGTATCTTTATATCCACTTTGGGAAGATTGCATTGAGCCTTGATCAGAGCCGCATGCCGTTAACGAAAGAGTAAGTATGATGCACGATAGCCAGCGGAAATAATCTACCCACCTCATGATTCCAGCCTCCTTATGAATATCAATGTTAGTAGTATGTGGCTAAAAAAAAGAATTATCCGAGGAAAAACAATGGTCTTTTGTTGGAATCATTGGTAAAATATTTCGATAGTGGGAGGTGGCTTAATTGAATTTTAAAAGATGGTTGCATTTATTCTGGACGACTTTGGTGGTTGGAGCCGCCGGCTCGCTTGTTATTGGCTTACTCTTGCAGTGGACCGACACGACAAATACAATGAAGCTCAATGGGACGGCTGATTTCCTTGTCAATGTTGGCCTATTGTTAGGTGTTGGGGTCATGGTAAGCGTATACTCCCAAATGGGATTCTTCGCATATATGATGGTCAATTATATGGGAATGGGCGTCTTCTCACGTAGAACCTGGCAATATATCCAGATTGTATTGACCGCATTGGCATTATTCGAATTAATGGTTCTTCGTATTTTTGTAGGCGGTAACAAAGCTTCCTACTCCGATCTTATTCTAGGAATCATTATTTTGGTGATTGCCATAGTCGTAGCTTATTTCAAAGCTAAAATGACAAATGGATCTGCATGGATACCAACTCTATTCTTTATGATTGCCATCACGATTGTAGAGACGATTGGCGTACTGAAGATCGAGGTAGATCAGGCGACCGCCTGGATTGCTGGTCCACTGATTGCCTGCAATGCTTATCAGATTTTGATTCTGCACCGTGTATTGAAGCCTAAGCAGTCTCCACAGTTACATAGTCAAGAAATGAAAATTTAGGAATGACTTGAATGGAAAAAAGGACTGTCCATTTCCGTAAAGAACGGAGATGAATGGTCCTTTTTATTTAAGTGCGCCTTAGAGATTACATGCCTGCTGCTGTATTAATTTGCCCCTGAAGCCAAGCTTGATCGCGAACCTCGCTGCCTTTCACTCCCGCTTCTTGGAGCAAGTCGGTTACCGTTACAAAGTCATATCCCTTTTGCCGCAACTGGTCGATAATATCTGGGAGAGCCTCATGTGTCTGCTTGGCCGAATCACTGGCATGTAGGAGAACGATATCACCTGGATGCGCTTTGTTAACAACGCGATTAACAATATTGTCGACGCCTTTATTTTGCCAATCCTGAGAGTCGGTATCCCATTGAATCACTTTGTATCCCATCTTGTCAGCAATAGATAACACGCGTTTGTCGAAATCTCCATTGGGGAGCCGGAGCAGATTTGGTGCTTTTCCGGTCAATTCGGTTAAAATAGAGTGGGCTGTGGTAAGTTGCTTGGAGATTTCTTCATCACTTAATTCACTGTAATTATCATGCTTATGTCCGTGGCTGCCAATTTCATATCCCTGTTCCTGAATTGCTTTTACAACTTCCGGATGGCTTTTTCCCCAAGGAGATGAGATGAAGAAAGTAGCCTTCTGAACATTTTTATCCTTGAGAACTTTCAGGATCGGTTCTGCCCGTTTGTCTCCCCAACTGATATCGAAGGTCAGGGCGATCACTTTCTTCTCCGTAGGGACACTGTAGATGGCGGCGGGGCTGCTCTCCTCGGAGAATACGGTGATATGACTCTGCTCCACATAGACGATACCTGCTGCAAACAGGGCCGCGGCAAAAACAAAGAAAAACCTTTTGATTTTCTTCCCGTTAAGGACATAGAAGAAGTTGTTCATGCTTGAATTAGCCCCTCTCGTTATCAGAATGATTACTTGTACCAATATATGCCTGTACCTTTCGGGATTATGACCCTTTCTTGTCCCAACAAAATAACTAAACCATCTAACTACAGGAGGAGATATCATGTTGTCATTTCGCTTGTTTATGCGTGACCTGCGGAAATATAAGAAGTCGCTTATGGTTTCGATTGCTTTCTTTGCCGTTGGTATTCTGATGGGGGCGATCGAGACGGAACGAATTGCTAACCTCGTTATGCCTGATATCGAGACATTGCGGAATTATAGTAAGCAATTGTCCGAATCCGCGGTGCCGGAGCTAAGTTTTTTTAGGTTTATTTTTATGAATAACGTGATAAAGAGTCTGGGTGTTATTGTCTTGGGAGCCCTGTTTGGTATATTACCAGCTGTGTTCTTGCTGATGAATGGCCTTGTTCTTGGTTTCTTGGTCACGAACTCTGCTCAGCATGGGGCCAATCTATTCGATCTTATTGTAAAAGGGCTATTGCCTCACGGAATTATAGAAATTCCAGCAATCATCATGGCTGCAGCCTTTGGAATTCAATTCGGTTACTATGTGCTTAAAGGTCTTGGAGAACTGGGGGCGCGGGATCGTAATGAGAGAACAATTGTCTGGCGGGATTTCTTCACCTCGCTGATAAGAGCCGCATTTTGGACGGTGGTATTGCTGCTGATTGCGGCGGTGATTGAGAGTACGCTCACTTTTTACTTGGTTCGTTGACTAGTGATGTCATAATTTTCCCCAAAACTGTGCATAACAGTAAAGCGGTCGAAAGACGTGGATGAATAAAGAAGTGTTATGCACAATGGGGTTTGACAGATACAGATATAAACTGAGTCGATAGAGGAGCTGTAGTCATGTTAGGAATGATGTTCAATGATAAGGAATGTAAGGAGCTCGACTATGTTCTGCGCAAAGAACTTGACGAGATGTTACTTGATATGAGCGATCAACGTTTGGATCAGGACATCCGTGATGCGATCGCTAAAAGATATAAAACGGTGTTTCGTATGTACGCTCGTTTTGCCCCCTCTAAAGAACTCTCCAAATACGCTAGGAATTCTCGCTTCCCTCGGGTTAAGCAATAGGATAAAATTGTATTTGACTTAGTTGTTTGTAATGTGGTAAATTATGAAACGTTCCGCTTTTGAGGGAATTAGTTGGTAGGATGCAGTAGTTTCGAACTGATAATTAAAAAGATCAAAAAAAACTATTGCAAAATCTGAAACAACATGTTATATTATAAAAGTCGCCGCTGAAACGCAGCGACGCACGAAAGTGAAGTTGATCTTTGAAAACTGAACAACGAGTGAGCGGGTTTCACGTCAAGTGAAATCTAAGAAATAAGTCAGATTCAAAATGAGCAAGTCAAACACTTTATTGGAGAGTTTGATCCTGGCTCAGGACGAACGCTGGCGGCGTGCCTAATACATGCAAGTCGAGCGGACTTGATGGAGAGCTTGCTCTCCTGATGGTTAGCGGCGGACGGGTGAG
>DASYFA010000197.1:0-3644 GCA_036498705.1 Paenibacillus sp. | reverse complement strand
GTTAACGCTGCTCGAGAGTTCTTGGAGAAATATTTTGACCTACAAACCAAGAGTACGCATGGTGATTCATTCGCTGTACTGTTAGACGAAGATGGGTTATTGCTCGCTTTGACGAAAGGTACACTGGTCAGTTACCCGAAGTCGTTTCATATAGGTTTTTCGCTGGAGAGTGAAGAACGGGTGAACGAGATCTATCAACACTTGAAGAATGATGGATTTGATGTCAAACCGCCCAAAAGGGCTCATCGATGGACATTTTATGTTAAAGCTCCAGGTGGATTTACCATCGAGGTTCTTAGTTGAATGACGACATTAAATAAAACGTTCAATGGACGATTATCAATCTCGTTCGACCATAAGCTGGAGGGGTATAACATGAAAGCCGTTATGGAGACGATCTTGTCGACAGAGTCCGTGCCCTAGCATCTGATGGGGTGGATGTAGCCTTCGATGCAGCTGGGGAAGATGCTCTACGCGCATCGTTGGAAGAATAGGGCCTACACTACAATTGAGGGAATTTATGAGAAGTGCTGCTCGCATGACCAACGAATAGAGTGAAGCTGCTCATCACATAATACTAATTGAGGAAACAGTGATTTTCTCAGACCGTTCAGATAATTGCCATTCTCACAACATGAGGAGGTGTAATGTGATGAACAAGCAAAATAAGCAAAATGATGCGAAACATAGCTCCAAGCAAGTAAGAAGGAAAAATGGTGTTCTTAATACGGAATTTGCGGCAGATACAGGCGCTGCTCTAGCTGGTACAGATGCAAAAGCCTCTAGAGGAGCGTCCCAAAAGGCGAAGCAATAGACTGTGGAATTTTGTCTTGCTTTGATGCAACGAGAGGTCGGAATCGCCTGTCCGGACTGGTGAAAATCCGGATCGAAGATATTCGTTAGCAGAATGAGTATAAGACCACTGTGGTATAGCCAAGTGGTCTTATTTTTATTTGTCGGGGATACGAATTTTGCATATGATTCAATTTGTAACAAATATGTTTCTTGTCATACTTCATACTCGTCGTGTAATCGCCACCACGTGTATGGAGGTGTTTGCGGCCACCCTTCAGGTGAATCCTCCCAATTCTCCTGCCGGCCGTAGGGTGTCAGATCGAGGAGGTTGAAGTCGGCTCTGATTCTGTCTACACCGCGTGCAGTCGTATAATAGGTTCGAAACACGCTATGGTCATTATGGAGGAAGATACTCAAACCAAATCCTTTGCCTGCACCGCAGTCAATATTGAAATCATCGCTCTTTGAAGAATACCAAGGGATTGTCCAACCCATGCGATTTCGAAAAAGTTCGATCTGTGTGTAGGGTGCTGGCGAAACGAGAATGAAGGAAGTATCACGGGCATGGAGATGAGCTAGGTGACCAATGTTGTCAACAAAAGATGAGCATCCGTGACAAAGTTGGTCGGAGCCAGATGTCATCATGAAATGATAGACGATGAGCTGCCGACGTCCATCGAATAGCTCAAGCAGGCTCGCTGTGCCGTTCGGTCCCTCGAACATGTAGTCTTTTTCAATTCGCACCATCGGCAACCTTCTGCGCTCCGCGGCAAGTGAGTCCAATGCGTGGGTGAGTTCCTTTTCTTTGATAAGCAGTTCTTGACGAGCAATCTGCCAATCTTCTTCAGAAACGATCTGAGGCGTTGAAATTATGCTCATGTAATCCATTCCTCCCAGTATCAATTGGAAATTTTAATCATACTGCAATGATCTCAGTATACGATTACTACTTTTATAATGCAAGTAATATTGCTTTCGTTATGCAAGTATGATAAATTGGTTTTATGAAACGTTCAGATCTTAAATCACACTGCCCGATTAATTTCTCTTTAGAGGCTTTTGGCGATAACTGGTCGTTGCTGATTATTCGAGACATCGTATATTTTGGAAAGAACACCTACGGGGAGTTCATGGAGTCTGATGAGAGAATTTCATCAAATATACTAGCCAGCCGTCTTGCACATCTAGCGTCGACAGGCATTCTCCTTAAAAAGCCACATGCTATTGATAAGCGCAAAGAGGTTTATTTTCTTTCGGACAAAGGACTTGATTTAATACCATTATTGCTTGAGTTAGCCGATTGGGGAGCCCAGTACGACCCTGAAACCGATGCGCCACTGAATTGGATTTCCGCGGTGAAAGCCGATCGAGAATCTTTAATAAGACTTATTCGCGATACCGTTCGAAACGGCGGGTCTATTTTTTCGGGTCTTGATAGTGTTGTCAGTAAATTAGCTATCACTTAAAGGATAACATAGTGAAATGAACAAGAGGAGGCGCCGTGGCAGCCTGCTCTTGTTCATTTTTGGATAACACAACGCTACATCGGATGATGTTATCGCGATTGGACATCGCGTCTATGATTGATTTTCGATGGAGTGGAGCTGCCCTCTTTGATATTAAGTGCTAGAATTACGCACAACACAAGCAACCCCATCATCAAATACACCGAATTGATCCAAGTAGCACTGTCACCTTTTACAAGCTGCATTGCCAATATGACAAGCACGCCTCCCAGGTTGCCGGTCAGCATAATCAATCCCGTCGCCTCTCCAGCATGTTGTTCACCGGCCAAACGCTCCGTATGCGACAGCAGCAAAGCGTAACCGGGCAGGAAGATAAATCCGAGCACAGCGCCCAAAATAAGCAGAAGCATATATTGATCCAAGGTGCATATCAAATAGACAAGCCCAACGGAGATCAGGCAGCTAATCCACAGGAAAGGCTTCATCGTACCAAGCTTGTCGGATATACCTGGAATGATGCTTGCACCAACAATACCTCCAATGATCAGCATTCCCCCAATCAATCCCGCGCCTTCGGCATTAATGCCGTTTGGCTTTAGAATTGGCTCAAGCCATGAGGTCAGACCGTTAAAGAATCCGATGGCGAGCAGCGCGATGATCGATATCAAGAGGAGCTGCCGATTGCACAGCAGCGGAATATAATCTCGCCAGCTAATACTGCCGGATTCACTCGTCATTAGTTCATTCAGCTTATTTTGCGGATTTGGATACGCTACAAGCGAAAAGAAGACTGCTGACACAATCGTGATCACCGCAAAAATGACCATTGTTATTTGAAGTCCTGACGCGTCTACTAGCATCGGTGTCCCTGCAAGCGCTAAAGCCATGCCTGCGAACATGCCAACGGTTCCTACTCCGGTCGCCATGGCTTGCTGCTTTTGTCCGAACCAATCGACCACCAGCTTGGAAATCCCGTTTATCACATACGGCTGCCCAATGGCAATCCCTATCTGCCCAATCAGTAGCCACATAAAACTGTAGTCTATAATCCGAACACAGGCGAATATAGCCATAATCCAACCGCCAATACCGATCCCGAACCGATAGCCCTTGCGGTCAATGACGATCCCAGCATGGATGGAAAGAAGCACATAAATGAGAGGAAAAACAATCAGCAGCCAGTTGATATCCGATTCCGTCACATGATAAGTTGCTTCCAGCATCGTAATCAAGGGAGCAAAATTAAGCCAGAGCATTTGGCTGATTCCAGCCAGAATCGTAAAGCTGATTAATACGGTGTAGCGATTTATAAATCGATGTTGCTTGGCAATAGCGTTCAACATCAATCCCCCCCTGTACCTCCTATTATTCATTATAATTATG
>DASYFA010000196.1:0-22626 GCA_036498705.1 Paenibacillus sp. | reverse complement strand
TATCTCCCACATCATATATCTTGGGCGTATCTTTCGTCCGGAATTGAGCTAAGCAAGACGTAAAGACTTGTAGGTTCGGTCCCTGTGCAGCGGAAGGAAAAGACTTCATCCCCCTCGCAGCGGACGACATCGCCTTCCGAGACAGCCGTATCCTGTCCGTCTGTCGTGACAATACCCTCTCCTTGCAGAACCGTCAAATACACGACCGCTCCCGGATGACGATGGGCAGGAAGCTGCTGTCCAGGCATAAAGTTCAGCATAAATATAAGGATTTGCTGATCCTTGAATACGATCCTTTTCGTAAATTTCTCATTGTTATATTCAATACGTTCTTTTAACGCGATTTTTTCCATATTGCTTCCGCTCCTATCCAGCTATTTGTAGGAGGAAGTCTCCTCCTCTCTATCGTAGGCCGCAAACAAAGCGAAGATTGTGATTCCATACACATCTTTTTTGACATATATGAAAACAAGTCAGGAGTTTCACGATGTAAAGTCATCCATGCTAGGAATATAAAACAAACCGCTACCGGAGATCCGATAGCGGCTTTGTTTTATTTTATAGGAATTATATAAGATTAGTTCTGACTTGCGGCAATCGCCTGCTCCAAATCATAAAGAATATCGTCAATGGATTCGGTACCAATCGATACGCGAATAAGCCCAGGAGTAACACCGGCAGCCGCCTGCTCTTCTTCCGTCAGCTGCAGATGCGTCGTACTGGCCGGATGAATGATCAGGGATTTGGAATCACCAACATTGGCCAAATGGGAGAACAACTTCACGCTGTCGATCAGTTTCTTGCCTGATTCGACGCCACCCTTGATGCCAAAGGTCATGATTGCGCCCTGTCCTTTAGGCAAATATTTCTTCGCGAGTTCATAGGATTCATGACTAGGCAGGCCAGGATAGCTGACCCATTCTACTTGCTCATGGGCTTCGAGGAACTGTGCTACCTTCAGCGCATTCTGACTGTGGCGCTCAACGCGCAGATGCAGTGTCTCCAACCCTTGCAGCAGCAGCCACGCATTGAACGGTGACAAGGATGCGCCGAGATCGCGCAGCAATTGTACACGAGCCTTGGTAATATATGCAACCGGACCGAGTGCATCAGCATAGACAATGCCGTGGTAGCTTGGATCTGGCTCGGTCAGACCTGGGAACTTGCCGCTCGCTTTCCAATCGAATTTCCCGCTGTCTACGATAATTCCACCAATGGAAGTACCATGGCCACCGATAAATTTCGTAGCCGAATGTACGACAATGTCCGCCCCGAAATCGATAGGACGAAGCAAATACGGACTTGGGAAAGTGTTATCCACGATCAATGGAATCCCATTCTCATGAGCGATTGCAGCTACAGCTTCGATATCCAGCACATCGCATTTCGGATTGCCAAGTGTCTCGGCATACAGTGCCTTGGTCTTATCCGTAATCGCCGCGCGGAAGTTCTCCGGATTGGAAGCATCGACGAACTTCACTTTGATACCCAGCTTGGCTAGCGTGGTAGAGAACAGATTGTAGGTACCACCATATAGAGTCGTAGACGATACAATTTCATCCCCGGCACCCGCGATATTCAGGATCGAGAATGTAATCGCCGCTTGGCCCGATGCTGTAGACAGTGCGCCAACGCCGCCCTCCAGCTCAGCTACACGCTTCTCGAACACATCATTCGTCGGGTTCATAATACGGGTATAGATGTTACCAAATTCCTTCAGACCGAACAGATTCGCGGCGTGCTCCGTATCACGGAACCCGTAGGAAGTAGTTTGGTACAGAGGTACTGCCCGGGAATAAGTTGTTGGATCAAGTTCTTGCCCAGCATGAATCGCCAAAGTTTCAGGTGCAAATTTACGCTCATCAGACATGGAAATTCCTCCTTTTTAAATACGAGAATAAAAACAATCACATAAAATGTTTTTCATATTTTCTCACATAATGCCTCATTTGAAAACTATAAATCCGATAATTTTTATCCGAATTATTAAAAAGGCCACCGATTACCGGCAGCCCTTGTTATTAAGACAAAAATTAAAACATATTCTGTTCTCACTTACTACGCGTAAATTTGCGAATGAAATAAGCATCCTCCATCGTTGGTGGAACCTCATCCCAGCCGTAAAACGGTGCTTCTGCGGCTACAATCCGCAAGGTCATCATCCCGTCACCTAGTTCGCGGAATTCTATAATGCTGCGATCTGTCGTGAAATATAACTGGAACTGTTCCTTTGTTATCCGGCCCTGCCATACTTTAAATGGCAAATTGGATAACCAGCTCTCACGATTCCCGTAAAATCCAGCCTGACCGTGATCCAGCCAGAGCAGCCGGTCGGCTGCCGCTTCCCATTCACCAAGCTCATGAACCGCAGCTATAATTGTCCGTCCCTCCGCGTATTTATTCAAATAAGCAATGGCAAGCTTACGTTCTGCGGAATCCATGCCATTCAGCGGTTCATCCAGAAAGAGAAATTGCGGTGAGGCCAGCAAAGACTGGGCGATAGCAATCCGCCGCTGTACTCCTGCGGACAAGCGCTTAATGCGCGTATTCCGAAATGCAGACAATCGGAAATCCTCAATTAAGGCTTCTATCTGTTCAAGATGGTACATTCCCTTAAGCTCTCCCAAGTACTTGAGTAGCTTGTATACCGTCATATCTTGATACAGTTCGATATCGGTAGGGACATAGCCAATTTGACTACGTAACAAAGGAAGGGACTCCTTGGCGGAACGCCCATCGTATTGAATATTGCCACCTCGTGGTAGCTGCACCGTCGCCAGCAATTCCAGCAGCGTCGATTTACCTGCTCCATTCGCCCCAACGAGTAAGGTAATCCCCCGGGCAATCCGTAATTCATGAATGCGAAGAGAGAAATCCCCTACCTGCTGATTTAATCTCTCAATCGCAATCATAGGCACCATAACTCCCGTTTGCTCCAGACTGGATGATTCTGCTACGGTAATAGGAACGAACTAATAATATCAACCCTATGAGCAGCATTAACCCGTCAAGCGCAGCCCCATATTCCATTCTGAAATAGTGACCATAGACATTCTCATTGAATATGAACCAGATCACGTAGACCGTACTAGCGCAAATGACCCCCATCTTAATCCCTCTACGAAATAACACATACATGGCAATCCCGCCGATCAGCAGCGAAATTCCAAGCCACTGCAGTAAAAACGGAATAAACGGGATATAATATTCCCCGACCACAGAAATACGGATACCCACAATTGCCGAACTAATTAGAGCCCAGCTTAGGATGAGCCCCATGACCATCAGCATCCTGCTATACAGTACCAAAGCCGGTGGATATGGGGTTATGCTCTCTACGGCTCGCATCCCCGGGTTCCAGGAACGATAGCTGAACAGCATGCAGGCGATGAGTAGAAGCGGTGTGATCACAGGAAACAGACTGGTTGGCATAAGATCACCAAGAATAAAGTTACTCAGAGGACGCTCTGGGTCCACCAGTAAAATTAGCATCAGAAATACGGCTGAGCCTGTTAGTACAAGTGTCTTCCAGTTCATCAGGAACTGGCTGCGCAACAGTCTCCATAGGGAGGGCTCTTCTACTTGCGTATTGAACTGCAGGGACTTGGCCTGACTAGCTCTCAGTGCATCGAATTCCGGCTGCAAGGCAGCAATCAGGGCCGCTGTCTCTGCTGGGGAAGGCGCCGGCATAACCGCTTGACGAAGCGGCTCAGACAGCTCCTGCTCCAATTGCTTCAATTCCTGGTCAATGGAAGATCTCATGCTGAAGCACCTCTCTTTCTTGTTTCTTCTCAGGTTCTCTAAATTCCGATATATGAATCTCATCCCGCTTGGCAAGCACTCGCTTTAGTTTGCGCAGCGCACCATATAGATGTGATTTGACAATGCTGAGCGGAATATCCAGCAACTCAGCAATCTCCTGTAACTTAAGGTCATGAAAGAAACGCATGCGAACAACCTCTTGTTGGATCTCAGGTAACCATTCCAACGATTCGACAACAACCTTGGCCTGTTCCTGCTTCTCTAACAGCTCATCAGCACCAGGAGAAGGGTCAGCCTCTTCCCGCATCTCTATAGTAGCCGTCTGCTCAGATCTGTAAGAAGCGGTACGCCAGTAATCCCGGCATAAATTAAGAGCTACCTTGTACAGCCAGGGACGCAGTTGCTCCACCTCGCCATATCTCTGTAAATGCCGGATTAAGCGAATGAACGTCTCTTGGACGATGTCTTCCGCCTTATTTCGATCCTTAAGCTGCTGTGCAACATAGCTAAGCAGCGGGCCATGATATCGTGTCACCAGCAGCTCGAATGCTTCCTGATCTCCTTCGGCCATTTGCTGTGCCAATTGTTGATCGGATATCATTTCTTTCCCCCTCTTCTTCTATTTTCTCTCTTCTTCTATATCTATGAGTTCAAAAAGGTCGGTTTTCAGCACCGAGAAGGTTGGTTAAAGCTAGGGTCTGAGGAGCGGAGCGTACGTTTTAGGTACGTGAGCACCGGAAGACCCGGCTGAATTCAAGATTCGATGTCGAATATGCTCTTAGAGTTACTTCGTGATCAAAAGCGGACTTTTTGAACTTCCTTACTCTTCTTCTCTCCCGATCCATCTCTCCCGATAACCTATGAGCCAGATTGCTATACCCAGCAACAGAGCTGAGACAAGCAGCAGGACCAACCGATTGATCGGAAAGGAAGCCTCTTGCGGCAAGTAAGCAGTGTACAGCGTGAATGATGACAACAGCCTACCGCCGCTAATCGTATCTAATATCCAAAGCGCGAATCCAGCAATTAACCCTCCATATATGCTGCGAAAGACGATAATCCCTGCCAGAGTCAACGTGGTCAGCAGCAGGTAGGCCGGTAGAACTTGCATCAACAGTTCTAGCATGCTTGCCGTGCGGAATGCATCTTTTGCCCCGCTCCAAGAATATATTGTCGTGCTTATCTCTCCATACTTGAATAGATACACTGTCATCCACAGCAGACTGGTCAGCACGGATAGCAGTACCGCATTCAACCATTTACGTAGGGTGATAAGTCGAAGCGATACGGGATAAGTAGAGATTATCTCCATTCCCCCACCGCCAATTTCATGCTGGAACATTAGGATCGTAAACATGATTACGAGCGGGAACATCCCCATCTCTGCAATGTAATTCACCGCCCGTGGCTTATCGGGCTGACCGGTTACAATCCCTAACAAATAGGAAATCAGCAGAAAAATCGATAATAAGGCGACAGGCTGTTTGTGCAGCCTCCAGTCAAAGCGGGAACCGCTACAGAAGTATTTAAGTGCCATTCTCATTCGCCCATCACCTTCTTCCACTGCTCCTCCCATGCCGAATAAGGGATCGGGCGGTTCTGTTCCACCGCGGAAGCTTCTTGGTCCGATTCAGGAATCTCCAGTCCCTGGACATAGAAGTGTCTCAGCAATCTTTTGACCTGATCGTTCTTCCCCGCCTTCAGCGCTTCATCTACCTGTTTTCGCATGTGTACCCCAATTTGATTCTTATCATTGGACCAGTCATTTGCATATAACTCGGATAACATGTACCCGTTAATATTGCTGTTATTGAATAATCCATTCTCGTAATAATACACATACCATATGAGCGCCCGAAGCTGGAGACGTATGTCATCCTGGACATTTTCGATCAGATAACTACCCTGCCTTGTACCAAGCAGCATCTTGTTCATTAATATCTCTGACATATAGTTCTGGTCCACACTAATATAGTTCAGCACAACAGCATTATTCTCAATATCACTATTAATAGCGAAATTCTGATTCGGGATATAGAGCAATTGCTTAACCTTCTGTGCATCGGTAGGCAGCCATGAGCTGAAGTACTGGTCCAGTTCATTGATCTTCTGTACGGTCTGCTCTGTCCATAACTTGTTGTACGGAGTATACACGACATGCAGCGGGGTTGCATTTGGTTCCAGCTCCTCCAATCCACCTCCAAATAAGGTAACGCCATTATGGACTTCACCGGAATAAATCTGCTCACCAGCTTCACGTGTTACTTCCTTCAGACTCGTATAGATGGGCGCCTCGAATCCACTGACGGTCAGTTTAAAATCCGCACTAGGGAAGCCTATATTCGTATATACCGCTCCCAGCTCAATACTCTTATTATCCCTTAAATAAATTGGCTGATCCTCGGGTAGTGGGTACCACGCGAGATAACCGGGTAGAAAAACATTTTCTCCCTTAACAAAAGCATAGTATCTTCCCGTGCCACGGAAGGTCTTCGAATAATCCATGACCTTCCCTGAATAGTCCATCTCGACCGTGAGCGGACCGGTCACGACTTGGGACAATTCAAGACTTAACTTCTCCCCTTGCCGCTTCGTTGTCACTTCCTGACCGTTAACACTAACATGGTTAATCTTGAACATACGGTTCAGTGTCAAAGATATCTCTGCCTTTCCAATCAGATCATCAGCCGGTATGTTCATGGTTACTTCAGCCTGCAAGGTATCATCCTTAAGCTTCTGCAAATAAATGTCATAGCTCTTGATTCCATATATCTTAGGTTGCCTATCGTATTGAATGTCTTCTATTTTGTACAAAGAAGTGTCCGCTAATCTCTTCTTATCCATCGTATATCGTTCTTGCCAGATCATCGCATAAGGGACAAATGCCGCTGCTGCCAGCATAACCGAGCAAATACCTAATCCCCATGTTCGTCTACGGTGCTTGCTTGGGCGCAGCTGTTGCAGCACGGTTACTCCGATAACGAGCATCAATACCGTGAAAGCAAGGACGAACAAGTGGGAACTTCGCAGCTCGTCCTTTGTTAGAACGAGTCCCCATGTATCCGCATAATTCCCACTGCTTACGAACAATTGGCTTAAGTGAAAGGTACGTAGTATATCCAGACTGTACCGTTCCAAAATAAACATCTCCATGAAGAAGGTGCCGAACATCCATGCACAAAAGCCAATTAAATAGACGATTCGGTTGGGAATGCAAATCGCCAGTAGCATGGCAAGTGCTAAGGTTACCGCATAAGACATTTCAAAGCTCGTGGCGAAGAACATCGTAGATTGCATCGTGATCTCAGCTGTAACACGCTGGGTAGAGAGCCAGAAATAGATCCCACTGGCCAGAACGGTAAAGCTAGTAAAATAGAGCAATCCGGCCATATATTTTGCCGATATAATCGTTCCATAGGATACAGGTAATCCGGCACTCCATTCATAGGAAGGTCGCCTTACATCCCTACGGATCGACAGGATCCCGATAAGCATGACAAGACCCAGGGACATGGTATGGATCAGCGAATAGTAGTTGTAGGAGTCGGAGAAGAAATGATCCGCAGGCTTGATTCTGCTTAGGCTCCACCAGAGAAGTGCACCGAATAGAAAAGGCATGGCAAGTATAGGCGGGCGGCGCAGAATCATGCCTAACTCAAAGCGGAATTGACGCAGCCATTTATGCATCAGTAAATACCCCTCTCCGCCCCAGGGCCTCATCGCTGAGCAAAGCTAAGTAACCATCCTCTAATGTCGGGTTAACCAGCTTCATATTGGAATTCACGTTAGGTATATTAGCAATGATCTTACACAGCATTCCTTCCTCCGTCCGGCGCGTTGAGACTACTGACAATGGATCCAGCATCCCGTACTCCTGCTCGGTCAATACACCTTCCCATACTTTGCCCTGTCCTAAGGACTGCAAGTCGGCCAATTCACCCGACATCCGAACCCTACCCTGGTCGAGCACGGCGATCTGGCGGCAATTACTCTCAATATCTGCAACGATATGTGTGGACAACAGTACGACACGTCCCAGGCTGAACCTGGTAAGCAAATTACGGAATCGCACCCGCTCTTCCGGGTCAAGACCAGCCGTCGGCTCGTCAACGATAAGCACCTGTGGTGAACCGATCAAGGCCTGGGCGATCCCGAGCCTGCGCTTCATCCCACCGGAATAAGTGCGTATCTTCTTGCGTGCCTTATCCTGAAGATTCACTTGTTCTAGCAACTTATCGATCTCCATCTTACGCTGTTTCTTGTCACTGATCCCCTTCATTACGGCAACATAATCCAGAAATTCCGTGCCGGTCAGTTGGGGATAAACTTGAAATTGCTGCGGTAAATAACCGATCATCCTGCGAATATCCTCTGCTTTATGCAGCGGCACGCCCTTGATCAATACTTCTCCGGACGTTGGTGTAGATAGTGTTGCTAGAATTCTCATCAGAGTTGACTTGCCCGCCCCATTCGGACCAAGCAACCCAACCATCCCTTCTGTAATCGTCAAATTCACATCATGCAGCGCCCAATTTCCACGGTTATATACTTGGGCCCCATCCTTTATATTCATATCGCGCGGTGCTCTCCTGCTTCCGCCATATTTTTTGGATAAGTGATTGATTTGTATCATGGATTCATCCTCATTTTTTACGTTATTGGACAGACCCGCGCGGTGTATCCATCCATCGTTCTTATATATGTAACGTTACTACGATTCAAAAGGTTTGAGCCATCTCATTTATCGTTCAATTGGCTTATTTTACTAAATTACATCCCAAATCAAAAAAACCTGCAAAAATGCAGGTTTTAGCGCTTAAAATATGTTCAATGAACAACCTCTTAGTACAGGCTATCGATCGATACGCCTTCCGGCAGCTTGAACGGGTTCTCTTTGTTGATATGATCGTAGAACATAATGCCATTCAGATGGTCTATTTCATGCTGCATCACAATCGCATCAAAACCTCTGAAACGCAGCTTTACCTCTTTGCCTTCCGCGTTATAGGCTCTTACCGTAACCTTCTCGTATCTTGGTACGAAGCCCTGAATGGCCCGATCTACCGATAAGCAGCCTTCGCTCTCCGGCAAATAGATCATCGATACGGAGGTGCTCACGATTTTGGGATTGAAAAGAGCGATCTCACGGTCATTTCCTTGGTCATCCGTAAGCAGGGCCGCAAACATCCGTTTGTTCAAACCGATCTGGTTCGCAGACAGCCCTACACCTGGCCGTAACTTATATTTCTTCGACAGTTCCGGATCCTGACTGTTCTTCAGGAACAGCATCATCGACGCCATCTCTTCGCGATCTTCCTCCGTTGGTGGGACGCTGACAGGCTCAGTTACCGTTCTAAGGATCGGATCACCCTCGCGAATGATGTCATCCATCATAATAATATAGTCGCTAGTAAATTTACTCATCTTGTCCTCTTGTCCTCCTCGACTTCTTGTAACAGTTTGAAAAGGCACCTCGCGGTGCCTTTTATTATGAAAGACCATTTCACGCTTACTACCCTACTCCATAATATGGTCCTATTTCATTTTTTATTTGTACTTATTCCAGTCCATATCACTCTTATTCAGTAAATATTCAAAATTATTTTCTAACTTCT
Source organism: Paenibacillus sp. (assembly GCA_036498705.1). Taxonomy (GTDB): domain Bacteria; phylum Bacillota; class Bacilli; order Paenibacillales; family Paenibacillaceae; genus Fontibacillus. The sequence goes on along the minus strand of DASYFA010000196.1, from coordinate 13,249 downwards.
TACGTTCAGCCCGCTTCGCTTCCTCGACCTGAATCCGCTCTTCCTCTTTGCGCTGCTCTTCTTCCCGCTTCAATTCTGAAGCTTGCGCCTTCAATTTGGAGAGAATCTCATCGTTCAGTAGGTCCTTCAGTGTAGCCGGTTTATCTTGTGTTCTGGCTGCCGGCTGCTGCTGTGCCTTCTTCTTCGCCATTATTGATCACCTCTGTTTCAAGCCTACGGTAGCATATAGTCAAAAACAAAGTCAACTAACCTTTATTAACTTGTGCCTCTAATCCGGCGAACAATAAATGAAGATTATATTCGAAGCTGTCCTTGACCTCCAATGGTATACCAAAGCCGGAAGCCCGCTCCAGAGAAATAAATCCGTGAATCAGGCTCCTTAGCCCCCGCACAACATGAATACCCTGTTCCTTCGGCAGATGATATGGACCGAGCATTTCAAGACTGAGATGAACGATCTGTTCACTAGCCTGCTCAAGCTCCGTTCCTCGTGGATTGGGCAGAATCTGCGCTGTCTCATACAGCCCAGGATGTTCTCTGGCATAGCTCATGAAGCCATGCGAGAATGCCAGAACAGCATCCTTGCCCGATAATCCATGAATCTTCTCAGCCAACTTCGTATACAAATCCTGCAGCGTGTGTACGGCAACCATGGTCCGCAGCTCATCCAGACTGCCGATATGATTGTAAAGCGAAGGCGGCTTGATCCCTAGCGCTTTGGATACGGCGGCTATCGTCACCGCCTCGCTGCCCTCAGCATCGGCAATTTGAATCGCGGCCGCCAGCACCGCTTCGCGGGTAATTCTCGCTCGGCGCGCCATGCTACATCCGCTCCTTTGCGGATGGGTTGGCCGAGCGCGAGATCGAGCGCTCGGCTTCGGCAATGGCCCGCGCGATAGAATCGGCGGGCTCAACCATCATTCGGCCATGTCCGACCGCCAGCAGCGCTGGCTTCAAGCTGGCAACCTTGCGCGCGCTAGCGAGCGCGCTCTCCTTATGCCAGGTCGCCATGGCCGGGAAAGGGAACAGCGGTACCATTGTACCGCTGACCGCAAAGCCGCCGCGTGCTTGAAAAGCGTCGCCGGCGATCAGGGCCCCGCTGCGCGTATCTAGCAGCGAGATCGAGCCTGGTGTGTGCCCGGGAGTCAAGACGACCTGCAGCGAACCGATGCGGTCGCCTTCTCTGAGCAGCACATCCGGAACCGTCTTGACCCCCTTCGGCACGCTTCCACGGATCTCGAATTGTGGTTCCTCCGGCTCAAGAGACGCATCCCCGCGCAGCAGCTTCGCATCACGCGCAGATATAGATACTCTCGCATCCGGGTAGAGTTCTTTTAATCCGTCCAAAGCACCTATATGATCTCCGTGCGCATGGGTCAGGACGATGTTAGTCAATGGTCGGCCAAGTTTGCGAACCACCCGGCTAATCTCCTTCACACTGTACGGTAATGCGGCATCGATGAGCGTGAGTCCGTCCTGTTCCTCCACCAAATAACAATTCACTGGAAATATCCGCGGCATGAACGATAGCTGTATCAAATGATCTATACGAGTCGTTTTCATCATAATACCTCCCCAATAAACTAATACCATTAGTCATAATATAAACTAATACCATTAGTTTATGCAAGTATTACTTTTTTGTGCTGTGAATTGAACGTTGATTTTCTCCACTCTCGTCCGTATGTTATAATATTTGGTCAGAATCAAGCTTATATAGACCAGATGAAAGTTAGGTGATACACATGGCTTTTGGAGTACGCAGAGAAGAACTTGATGCATGGAAGAAACTTGTCTCTCAAGGCGAGATCGCCTATCTCACACACTATTGGCTGGACGCCAGATTCCCGGGTATCACCACGGTGACCAAGGTCGGTTGCAATGATCCTGATAAGCTCGTTGCCTGGTGTGTAAAGCACGGGCTTGATCCCCGGTATATTCACAATCGGTCCCCTTTCCCCCATTTTGACTTGATCGGGCCCAAGCAGCGGGAAATTCTGGAGGAAGAGCAATTGTGGGATCAGTTACAGCGCTTCCGGCTCATATAATGAGCTTCATGAAACCTCCTCCCCCTATATCTACGTTTACAAAAACATTTAATTTTATTTAAATTTTCCCTTCCCATATGATTGTAAATACCTTATCCTTGAAGCTGTGTATTTATCTGTAGAAGTAAAGAAGAAGAGAAAACCATATTGGAGGAAAAAATCATGTCAAATGAGGCCCACGATTCACCTGCCGCTTCCGAGAGCTTATTCAAGAATCGGTTCTACCAGACCGTACTCATCTCGAATATCTTCTTGCAAATCGGTATCTGGGTCAGAAACTTCGCCATCCTGATGTTCGTAACCGAGAAAACCAATAGCGATCCCTTAGCGATCTCATTGATCTCAGTTGTCGAGTTCGCCCCTATCTTCGTCTTTGGATTTATCGGCGGCGCCTTTGCTGATCGCTGGAAGCCGAAGCGAACGATGATCTGGTGCGACTTCTTATCCGCGTTGTCTGTCTTCGCCGTCTTAATTACGTTACAGTTCGAGTCCTGGGAGACGGTATACTTAGCAACCTTCGTATCCGCGATTCTATCGCAGTTCTCTCAGCCTTCGGTTATGAAGATGTTCAAGCAGCATATTCATCCTGAGAAGGTGCAACAGGGAATGGCCTTGTTCCAGTCCTTAATGGCCATCTTTATGGTTCTTGGACCGTCGCTCGGAATTTTCGCCTATCAACATTTTGGTATCTATATCTCCATCGGAGTAATGGGTGTGGCTTTCCTAATCTCGGCTGTCGTTCTGTTCCGCCTTCCACCCGATATGGAGGAGGAAGAGAAGGGAAAACGCGAGACAAAAATTATGCAAGAACTGGCGGATGGATTCCGCTATGTATGGAAGAGCACCACTTTGCGAGTGCTTGGAATTACTTTTGCTATCGCCGGTTTCTCCGTAGGTATCATTCAGACGCTTGGCTTGTTCGTTGTTACTGAACGCTTAGGCCAGCCGAAGGAGTTCTTGCAGTTCTTACTCATGGTGAATGGTATTGCCATGCTTATAGGTGGAGCGATAATTATGGTGATTGCGAAGAAAATTGCACCGCAAATCCTGCTCGCCTTCGGAATGCTCGTCAGTGCACTTTGTATTCTCGGCATCGGCTGGTCAACCAGCATCCCTCTCACCTTGGCCTTGCAGTTCCTCAATGGACTCACCCTGCCATGCATCCAGATCGGTATCAATACAATGATCCTGAAATGGACCGATCAATCCTACGTGGGACGGGTGAATGGAGTACTTAGCCCGTTGTTCACCGGGATGATGGTCATTATGATGTCTGCAGCTGGCGTGCTTAAGAAGCTGTTCCCGCTCACGGGAATCTACTCAATCTCTGCGATTGTCATGTTGCTCGGTGCAATTATTCTCGTGCCTATATTCAAGCACAAACCTAAGGAAGAGAATGTGGTAGCAGCTCCAGCCGCACCAGAGACCCCATAATACTTGTCTACGTATATATAACTATAAAGAGCCCTGATGCGGCCGGTAAACCGGACTGCCATCAGGGCTCTTTTTAATATAAAGTGCTTAGTCAGCTTGCTTCTTGTTTTATTAGCGTTTGTTGAAAATATCTGTGAGTACAGGAACAATTTGCGATTTACGAGATACGACACCTTTGAGCAAGGCAGTATTGTTCTCGAGCTTCACATTGTATGCTTGTTCAACCGCATCAGCCGCTTTACCAATAGCAAGACCTACGGAATCATTATTCAAGATATCCGTTACAACGAACAGGAACAAATCAAGACCCTTGCGTTCAACAATCGCACCAAGCTCAGCTTCTACTTCAGCTTGACGGGATAGCACATCATTAACGTCCACAGCATTAACCTGTGCGATCTCCACTTTAGATCCACCCATATCGAATTCTTTAGCGTCGAGCGTAATCAATTGCTGGATGCTCTTGTCGCTCAAGTCAGCGCCTGCTTTGAGCATTTCCAGGCCATATTCCTCAGCGTTAACGCCAGCGATTTCCGCTAGTTCACGCGCTGCAGCTACATCCTGCTCAGTGCAGGTAGGAGATTTGAACAGAAGCGAGTCGGAGATAATCGCGGACAGCATAAGTCCGGCAATGTTCGCAGGAACGGCAATCCCATTCTCCTTGTACATTTTGTTCAGGATCGTCGCCGTACAGCCTACCGGTTCACAACGGTAGTACAAAGGTCCGCTTGTCTCAAAATTCGCGATTCTGTGGTGATCAATAACCTCAGCCACACGAACCTCCGTGATATCGGAAGCACTTTGCTGACGTTCATTATGGTCAACCAGAATTACATCCTTCACTTCGTTGGCTACTGTCTCAACAATACGAGGCGCCTTGAAGCCAAAATGATCCAGCGCATATTGCGTCTCCCCATTCGGAGCACCGAGAGCAACCGCTTCAACATCCAAGCCAAGCTTCGATTTCAGGTCTGCATAGGCAATCGCCGAGCAGATCGTATCCGTATCCGGATTCTTATGTCCGAAAATCAATACTTTTTCCATTTGTTAACTCCCCTTTTCGTCTTTCGCTTAGAAAAGTATATCCCAGAAACTGATCGACAATCAAGGGCGAGCTTGTGCAAAATATATCCTGAGAGATATTTAAAGCGCGTGTTCAAAAGGCCCGTTTTTCTGTATCGAAGCTTACTCTTGCGATGTATACCGTTGATAAGTGCTTATAACGCATCATAGTCTGTTGTCTTGTGAATTTACTATTATTTAAGTCGAATTTCAGCGAATATTCAGCCACATCATAGATAATAGATAATAATTAGTAGTCTTGCTTATTACAGGGGGAGCGTTCATGAAAAATCTTAAAGGCGTTAAGGTACTGTTGGTCGATGACGAACCGCATATTATTCAATTCCTTGAGCTTGGACTCAGTAACGAAGGATTTGAGATTCGCACCGCCCATGATGGAATGACAGCCGTCAATTTGGCCAGTACCTTTCAGCCTCATATTGTTGTGCTTGATGTTATGATGCCAGGTATGGATGGGTGGGAAGTCTGCCGTTTACTGAGGAGAGAGCTTAACAATGTCTCCATTATTATGCTAACTGCGAAAGATGAAGTGGAAGATCGCGTCAGAGGGCTGACAATTGGCGCCGACGATTATGTTGTTAAGCCGTTCAGCTTCGAGGAACTGCTGGCCAGGATCGGAGCCCGGCTGCGTAATCAATTCCCGGCTCTGTTTGGTGAAGTGTCCTATGGTCCATTCCGAATCGATGATCGCCGGAAGGAGATTATCTATCAGGATCAGGTGCTGGATCTGTCGCCAACCGAGCATAATCTGCTTAAATATATGCTCATCAATCATGGCATCGTGCTTAGCAAGACAACGATTCTCGATCAGGTCTGGGGATATGATTTTGGCGGAGAGGAAAATATCGTTGAAGTCTACATCCGCTCCCTTCGAGAGAAGCTGAATGATAAAGAGCACCGTCTAATCCGCACGCTCCGCGGCGCTGGCTATCGCGTCGATCTGCCATGATGACGAATGTGCTTCGCCGATTCAGACAGGTAATCTTCCCCCGTTCCCTACGCTCACAGCTCTTATCGCGCTCCCTGTTCATTCTCGCGGCACTGCTGATTCTCATCGGTGTACTGCAGTATATTCTAATGATTAACTTTCTATATAAGAATCAGGCAGAATCGATGGGTGCGCAGATCCTCCGTTTCCCAAGAGAGATGCTCGAGCAAACGGAGCTGTATCCCTATCATCCCACGGGATCTACAAATCTGAACAACCAAGCGAATCCGGTAAGCAAGGCGGATCCATCGAGCCCAATAAATCCTGGCAACTCGGATTCTAATGGATCCTCGTCCAACAGGGGCAAACGTGGACCATTCCTGTTCCTCCCTGACACCTCGCTTGCAATTATTAAGTCAGATGGGGAATTTACTAGTCGATCTGAATATTCAGGATTACCGGCTCCACAGTTATCCTCGCAGCAATACGAGTCAATTCGCAATAGCTTGCAAGAGGAACGGCCTGACCATTACAGAATCATCAAGGACGATAACGGGAATCAACAACTAATCGTATTCCGTCCACTCTCGGGTCCGGGGGGCTGGAACGAGCTCGTCCAACTGGGAATACTGGTCGCACCAATTAAGGCTATTGCCTTACGGCAGTTATTCATATTTATCTTCTTGGGAGTACTGGCCTTGCTAGGTGGCCTCACACTCTATCTGCCTGTACTCAAGCGCACCCTGAAGCCACTTGATCAGATGGTGAAGACCGTGGAGGAGATTAATGCCGGGAATCTCGACCACCGTTTCCCCGCCTCGCTCGGGCAGACGGAGATCGACCGCTTAGCCGCTTCCTTCAACGGCATGCTGGAGCGCCTTGAATGCTCCTTCGAATCAGAGAGAGAGGCCAAGGAACAAATGAGGCGCTTTATAGCCGATGCCTCCCACGAGCTTAGAACACCACTAACTTCAATTCACGGCTTCCTGGAAGTGCTGCTGCGCGGGGCGGCCGAGCGTCCTGATCAGCTATATCCGGCCCTGAACAGTATGCTAGGCGAGTCAAAACGGATGAAGAAGCTAGTTGAGGACCTGCTTATGCTGGCCAAACTGGATCGAACCCCGGTCGTTCAACGGAGTAATATACAGTTAGATGCGCTAATTTCCGAGATGGAGCCCCATCTGCAGATTCTCGCCGGAGAACGGTCAGTTCATTTCCATATCGAGCAACAGCTTCACGCCATGTGCGACAGCGATAAGATCAAACAGGTTGTTCTCAACCTGTTCCATAATGCCGTCCAGCATACGGACCCGAAGAGTGGTGAGATCAGTGTCACCCTGTCTAATCAAAATAACCATGCAGTCATCACTGTCGAGGATAACGGAGCTGGTATCGCCAGCGAACATTTGTCTCATATCTTCGATCGCTTCTACCGCAGCGATACTTCCCGCTCACGCAAACATGGCGGATTTGGATTAGGGCTATCGATTACGCAATCGATCATGTCTGCACATGGCGGAGAAATTCGCGTCAAGAGCCAGCTGGGGCAAGGCTCCACCTTCGAAATCTATCTCCCGTCCCTGTAAGGCATTAGCCCTTGCCAAGCCATCGATGGGTATAGAAATTCCGCTTAACCAGTAAAGGCCGGGATGCTAAGCATGCAACACAATGCTTAACAATCCCGGCCTATCTATTTTGAGACAATTCAGAAATTCCTCTTTAGAAACGGTTTACTCCGCTCCTCCAATGACGAACTGCTTATACTTGCCATAATCACTTAACCGGCATTCCAAATATAGCTTCGTCCCTTCTTCTTCATAGGAGGTCTCGAGAATGTTGGCATACTCGTTCAAATATGATACGACGGTGCCTTGATCATACGGAATCAGCATATAGCAGCGGGTATAATCCTTGAAGACCTGCCGCCGAATTTGCTCCACGAGTTCGGAGATCCCAACTCTGCTCTTAGCGGCCATGTACACCTTATCCCCTTGTACCTCAGGGATGCTGTGGTCCGTCAAATCTGATTTGTTATAAGCATAGATTGTCGGAATATCTGTCACTCCGATCTCCTTCAGCGTATCATTCGTAATCTGGATTAGCCGTTCAAATTCCGGATTGGCATAATCCACAACATGAATGAGCAGATCCGCCTCAGCTACTTCCTCCAATGTTGAACGGAACGCCTTCACCAAATGATGAGGCAGCTTGCTGACAAAGCCAACTGTATCCGTGAGTAAGAAAGACTTGTTATCCTGCAACGGAATGTTGCGCACCGATGTCTCCAGCGTGGCAAACAGCATATCCTTCTCAAACACCTGCTTCTCTTCCGACGGACTGTAGGTAGCAAGCATGGCATTCATTATTGTCGATTTACCTGCATTCGTATATCCAACGAGTGAGACAACCGGAATATCATTCTTCTTCCGCTGCTTGCGCTGAATCTGACGATGGGCAACCAACGCTTCCAGTTCCTTGCTCAGCATCGTAATCTTCTCTTCAATTCGTCTGCGGTCCAGTTCAAGCTTCGTCTCCCCTACACCGCGGTTCTTCGTACCAACCCCGCCGCCTTGACGTCCCAGTGATTCGCGCAGACCAACTAGGCGCGGCAGCATATATTTGAGTTGCGCCACCTCAACCTGAAGCTGAGCTTCTCTCGTCTTAGCTCGCCTTGCAAAGATATCAAGAATGAGTATCGTCCGATCAATAACTTTGCATTTCAGTTCGGATTCAAGATTGCGTATTTGCGACGGAGACAGCTCATCATTGAAAATAACGAGATTGCCTTCATTTCCTTCAAGCAGCGCGGTAACCTCCTGAATCTTCCCCGTTCCAATATAATGGGATGGATTCACCTTAGGCAGATTTTGCGATAATGTTCCCACAACCTCTACCTCACATGCCTCCGCCAAATTCGCCAATTCCTCCATCGAATAGTCGAAGTCGTCCTGATTATTCAGATTAACACCGACCAGAACCGCTTTCTGTTCCAATTGTACCAATTGTTCCATATATCGTATTCCTCCCTTATTTTACATCAAATAAAAAAACACAGACCTCTGGCTGTGCTATGGTACAAACGGTGCAGCAAACAAGAAGACACCTGCAGACCTATCACTGCAAGTGAATCTCAAAGCGGCATATTCTATTATAAAGGTTCCCTTTATGATAGCACACCTATCCCGTTCGCCCTGCACAGGACAGAGCCTTTGAGCAGTATTCAATTAGCCGCGCAAAGTAGTAAGACGGAATTTAATGTACAACACTAGGAACCCTCCGTTCATGTAAATTATATACATATTATCATACTTTAAAACTCTGTACAACGACACCCGCCGGTAAAGACGATTATAATCATGTTGATGAAATGTAATTTTTTTACTGTTATTGTTTTTTTATTTTAAGTATCCTATGAGCAATTCAATCATTAAAAATTCACTACAGAGGATTGGAGGAACCTAGGTATGGTATCTGGTTTCGATGGCTTTGGTCCCTCGCCGTTCGGCGGAATAGGCAACTTCATGTTTACCGGTATTCCCATCTTCATCGGAATCATATTTGTCGTCGTCATCATTATGTTTATTGTCAACGGAGCGAAGTACGTTAAGAACGTCACCTCAACCCGTGAATCCACCTTTGTCAAAATCGTATCCAAACGGATGGATGTACGTCACAGCTCGAATATGAATGACCATAATTCCTTCTCCTCTTCTCACACTTATTATTACATTACTCTGGAATTTGAGAACGGGGAACGCAAAGAATATTTAGATGTGAAAAATATATACGGTCTCGTCGCCGAAGGAGATGAAGGCTACGCCGCGATTCAAGGCGATTGGATCGTCGCATTTGAACGGAGTATTCCACAACAGCAGCGCTCCTCCCGATACTAATAACTGCTCATATAACTAAAAAGCCGAGAGAATTCAGTCCTCTATGACCCAATTCCCTCGGCGTACTCTACTTTATTTCGTTTCCATCACTCAGGCTTAACCTCAATAAGCTATCCAACCACCATCAGCTGCGATGACCGTACCATTGACGAAACTGGAGTCATCCGATGCGAGGAAGAGAGCCACCTTAGCAATTTCCTCTGATTCTCCTACTCTTGGATTTATGTTCATACCCACCATCGCTCTTTGCATCCCGAATTCATTCGGCTGATTGATCGTAGTCGATATATTCGTATTAACGGCGCCTGGCGCTATCGCATTACAACGAATGCCCTTCTGAGCATATTGGAATCCGACGTTCTTCGTCAAACCGACTACGGCATGCTTAGCAGCGGTATAAGCGGCTCCTGCTCTTGAGCCCATCAGTCCGCCAGCAGAGGCAACATTAATGATAACCCCGTTCCCTTTCTCAAGGAAAATTGGCAAAGCCTTTCTGATCGCGCGCATAGGGCCTGTAGTATTAATTGCAAATACTCTATCCCACAGCTCATCCGTCAAGTCAGCAGCAGGAACAAAATTATCCATAATGCCCGCGTTGTTGACTAGAATGTCCAAAGTACCATAAGTACTCACTACCGTATCGATCAAATTCTGAATATCCGCTTCCTGAGCCACATTCGCAACAACTGCGATTGCTTCGCCTCCGCTAGCTACGATGTCTTCAACCGTTGCGTTCGCCGCCTCCAGATTCAAATCCGATACAATGACCTTCGCGCCTTCCGCTGCATATAGCTTGGCAATCGCCTTGCCCATACCGGATGCTGCACCTGTAACTACCGCTACCTTGCCTTGAAGTTTCATTGAATATGCCTCCTTCTGATTTTTACATTACACATTTTAATTATACAATTTTTTATATTATATAAATATCGCAATTTTATACTCGGCTATTTGCTAGAAAAGTGACAGAACTGAGAATCTTTAGGCTTACGCTAAAAAACTCGTAAAGGAATCAGGAGTAGGAATACAGACCGTGCGCTCATCTAATACTGTATCGAACAAGAAGAACCTTCAAAATACCCCTGATATTTCGGGAGTATACTGAAGGTCCTTTATCATGGAAAATGAAACTACCGTTCCACTCATGTCTGATATAATCAGTTGTCTTTACTAAGCGGTTTCTACAGGCTCAAGCAGACCCATCTCTAGGCATGCCTGAATCGAGAGCACCTTGTCACCAGCAGCAAATTGGATCTCAATCCGGTCCTCATATACTTTCGAGATGACCCCTTCGTCAAAGCGTGAATGCCTAACCTTCTTGCCGACGATAAAGTCATTCGCACTATGGATCGCGTTCGGGCGATGAACGACCTCCGGCTTCTTCAGCTTCACTGTAGATTTCTCCCCCTGCACGATCCGAGGAGCTGCCGGATTCACAATCCTCCGGATGTCATTCACAAAACGGGACTCCACGGCCTTCTTGCCCTCTCGCTCCTGATAGGTTACCAAATTCAGCGTGCGCTTCGCCCGTGTCATACCTACGTAGAACAGACGGGTTGCTTCCTCCATCTGGGCAAGATCCTCAGATTGATCCTTCAAATCCTCGTAGGATGGCAAAATTCCATCAACCAGATCGATCATATAGACTCGGTCGAACTCCAAGCCTTTAGCACTGTGTAGCGTCGACAAGGTTACGACATTCTGACCTCTCCGTCGCTTCGCCGTCTTCTGAAGTGACTCTAAATATTTGAGCCGGGCGGCGAACTCTTCCATGGTTGATAGAGGAGCAGCGATTTGCTCTAGTGTGTTCAGAATGCCAATGAGTGTATCTTGACGGAAACCGAGGCGTTCGCACATCTTCTCCAGCGCCTTCTCATAACCGAGACGACCGCGGATAATCTGAATGGCAGGCTTCGGCGACATTCCGCGCATCTGCTGGAACGTCTCCTTACTCTCTTGCAGCAGCTTCACTTGATATTCCTGCAAGGGTACATGGTTCAGCAGGTTGTCGAAGACCGATTCCTGATTGTGAATCTGCTTGACCTCTTGCATCTGCCTTTTACTGATATAACCATTGAACTTCATATGAATCTTCTCAAAGACATCGACGCGCTTGTCGGTATACGTAAGCCGCATGAAGTTCAGCACATCCTCAACGACCCAGTGGGAGAAGAAGCGCAGGTCGGAGTCCTTCAGATAGAAGGGGATTCCGGCCAGATCAAGTGCATTCATTAGTCCGACAGAGGAAGCATTGTTGCGGTATAGAATCGCGATCTCAGCTAGATTCTCCTCCCTTGCGATCTCGCGTACCAAATAGTCACCCTGCCCAATATCATCGGCCAGACTGGTGAAACGTATCGGTTCATGCGGAGGATTATGGGTGAACATATTTTTGTTGTACCGATGTTTATTGCGCTTAATGAAGCGGTTTGCAGCGTGAACCACGTCTCTGGACGAACGATAATTCTGCTCCATATATAAGATTTGCGCCTTGGGAAATACTTGTTTGAAATCGAGCAAATAAGATGGTTCAGCCCCTCGCCAGCTATATATCGACTGATCATCATCAGCAACGACACACAGATTGTGATGGCGCTGCACTAGCTTCTCGATAATAGCGTGCTGCACAAGTGAGGTATCCTGGCTCTCATCGGTAAGCACATAATCATACCTCTGCTGGTACTTCCGCAGCAACGAGGCATCCTCTTCCAATGCTCTATTTGCAAGCGTCAGCATATCATCGAAGTCAAGTAGCAGTCTTGAGCTGTCCCGGCATTTGAACTCTTCATAAGCCCGGAAGATCTGTTCCGCCTTGGGAACATCCACCTTAACCTCTGACCATTGCTCGGCAGGCAGCATCTTGTTCTTAAGATAGCTAATATAAGTCGTCAATTCGTCCATCTGATCATCCGTGATGTTATCTGAGTGAAGAGATTGATAGATTTGCCGCAAAATAATCCTCTTGTGCAGCGGCAACTGCTCCGCTTCGGCCCCTTCTTCATCCTCCGGATCGATGTGCCCTTCGATGATCTGAAAGTCGGTACGACACTTCCGCAAATAATCTCTGACCACTTCAAAGGCAAAACTGTGAATCGTGGAAAATTGTACGGGGGCCAGTTCCGGAAAAAAGGAGCTGAACCGCGATTTCATATCCTGAGCAGCAGCCCTACTGAACGTTACCGCCTTAATGCGCGCAGAGTGTACTCCCTTCTCCGCAATCAAATAGCCGATGCGCATAATCATCGTCGTTGTCTTGCCTGATCCGGGTGAGGCCAGAAGTAGCAACGGCCCCTCGGTAAGAAGAACCGCCTCTCGCTGTACCTCATTCAATTGAATACTAAGCTCAGCCTGTTTACGATCTATAAATTGGTTAGGTCTTTCTTGATTTATTGAGCGATTATACATAAAGCACCTTTACTATTTTATCTTTTGTTGCCGATCATAACGGTAAGATCGACTGTAATCTCTGTTGGAGGATGAGCTGCGAAATGGTTCAGCTTGCTATCATCAGCCCGCCATGCCAAAGGGGTCATAGCAAGCAAGGGCTGTACCTGCCCCGGCTCCAGAGGATAAGTATATCTTACCCGCTGAACCCGGGTAGGTTCAAAATGCTCCTTGAACAGCTGCATTGTCCTGTCATTGCTGAAGCTTCGCCCGCTCCCTTCCCAGAGTGCCTCGCGCAGCTCACGCAAATAATAGCGATTAGGAATTACTTTGATTACGATACCACCTTCACACAGCAATCTATGAAAAGCATCATAGTTCGCAGGAGATAGGATGTTAAGAATGACGTTGAACTGTTGGCTTACTAGTGGTGGATTGGCCAAATCGCCAACGCACCATAGAAGCTCCTTATAGCTCTT
>DASYFA010000195.1:0-18039 GCA_036498705.1 Paenibacillus sp. | reverse complement strand
AACAAGTAAATAAAGTGATAGCGAAGTAAAAAACTCAAAATTGATAGCGCTTTCCATCGGCTCCATAATGAAGGTGTAAGCAAGAGTTATTACAGCATACAAAAGGGGGAAGGCAGTTCAATGAAGAGCTTTAAACCGTGGAAAATGCTTGTACTAGTTATGTCGATGCTCTTGGTATTTACAGCGTGTGGAAATCAAGGAAGTAAAGATGGGGCAGCTTCTGATTCTTCGCAAGGAGCTGACAATAAAACCAATGCCAGTGCCAACAGCAGTACACCTCCTGATCCACTAGGCAAATATCCGGAGACGGTAACCGTTACGGAAGTGCTCGGCTATAATCCTCCCGAGGATCCGAGAACTCCGCAGGGGATTACGCCGGAGCAGAACGCTTATCTTAAGGATTTAAAAGAAATGTTGAACATCGAAATTAAATACAAATGGACGGTTCCGTCCAGCCAATTTGAACAGAAGTTCTCGCTTGCTATGGCTTCGGGCGATCTGCCGGACATTATGGAGCTGGATCAGAAGAACTTCGAGAAGCTGAAGAAGCAGGGAATACTGGGTGATCTGACTGAAGCCTACAATGATTATGCATCCCCGGCGCTCAAGAAGTATATGGAGTCCGATGGTGGATTCGCAATGAGCACCTTCACTTCCGACGGTAAGCTGCTAGCGATCCCGGCATTCGAGGACCCGTTCCTGTCGACCCAAATATTGTGGATTCGTAAGGATTGGCTCGACAATCTTAAACTGCCAGCTCCTACAACGATGGAAGAGCTAGAAAAGGTAGCGCTAGCCTTCGTTAATGACGATCCAGATCAGAACGGTAAGAACGATACGTACGGTATTGCTATGCAGAAGAACCTCTTCTTCTGGGGCTTTGATCTTCGCGGCTTCTTCAATGGCTTTAATGCTTATCCATCGGTCGGGGACAATCAGACGGCATGGGTTAAAGGTGGCGATGGTAAGCTGATCCCTGGTCTGATTCAGCCTGAGGTAAAGACAGCGCTAGGTAAACTGCAGGAATGGTACAAGGACGGCGTGCTAGATAAGGAATTTGCCTTGAAGGACGAGAACAAGGCGGTTGAAGACATTACGGCAGGCAAAGTTGGAATTTCTTATGGGGAATGGTGGTATCCGAACTGGCCGCTCAATTATAACGTCGATAAAGATCCGAAGGCAGAGTGGATTGCCCTGCAAATTCCGGGATTGGACGGACCAGGCAAATCATTGGTGCCGAAGATCCGCAGCAACAAGGTGTTCGTGGTGAACAAGAAGATGAAGAATCCGGAAGCCGCCATTAAAATGATCAATTACTATATTGAAATGGGTAATAAGAAATACATGGAAAATAACAAGGCCGAGAAGGGATTTGTCTATAACTGGTTCAACCCGCGGATCTATAATCCTGCGGATATTGAGACGATCTACACGGAAGTCAATAAAGCGCTTGATGCCAATCAAGAGGAAATTACGCTGGATGATGAAAATTACAATGGTGTACAGAAAGTATTCGAGGCAACAAAGGATTACCTTGCAGGAAATACGGAGAAAGCTAGCAAAGGCGTCAACTGGGGGCAATACTTCAGTCGTGCAGCTAAGGATGGCGGTTGGGGAACGACTCGTATGATTAAGGACAAACAGGCTTATGTGAGCAACGAATTCTATGCTTTGCCTACAGCAACGCAGGTTGAGAAAGGCCCGCAGCTTGATAAGCTGATGCAGGAGTCGTTCACTAAGATCATCATGGGCGCTCCGCTTGATGAATTCGACAAGTTCGTTGCCAGCTGGAAATCCCTTGGCGGAGACCAGATCACCCAAGAGGTGAATGACTGGTACAGTAAGGAAGCTGTGAAATAAATCGTAAGATGCTTGAACGGGAGGATCCGCCTGAAGCAGTCGGCAATTCCTCCCGTTTTACATTCAACATGGAGGTTCACGCTAATGAAAACGCTGAAGAAGGAATATATACTCCATTTAATGCTGCTGCCCGGCGTCATTATTACGTTGATATATGCATACGGCCCCATGGCTGGTCTGGTAATGGCTTTCCAGCAATTTGAGCCATTGTCCGGGTTCTTCAAATCTGATTTTGTCGGCTTTGACAACTTTAAATATGTATTTGAGCTTCCAGATTTCATGCAGGTACTATGGAACACCATTATTATTGCGGTATGTAAAATGGTCTTATTCCTGCTCGTACCGTTGATTCTGGCATTGTTGCTTAATGAAATCACTAAGAGATGGTTCTCGCGTGTGATCCAATCCGCTATATTCCTACCGTTCTTCCTCTCTTGGACCGTTCTTGGTGGGGTTATTATCGAATTGTTCTCGCTGAACGGACCTGTGAATGGATTGCTTCAGTCGTTAGGAATGGAGCCGATTATGTTCATGCTTAATAACGGCTGGTTCCGCGGAATTGTCATTGGGTCTGATGTCTGGAAAGGAATGGGCTATAACATGATCGTTATGCTAGCCGCGATTACCGGAATTAATGCAACGCTGTATGAAGCGGCTGAAGTGGATGGAGCCGGAAGATGGAAGCAGATGCTGAATATTACCCTGCCTGGCATGATGCCAATTCTGATCCTACTTGGAGTACTTAGCTTGGGCGGTATTCTCAATGCAGGCTTCGAGCAGATCTTAATTATGTACAATCCGACCGTCTACCAAGGCGGCGATATCATCGATACGTTTGTATACCGGCTTGGGATGTTCAGTCAACAGTTTGGACCGGCTGCAGCCGTCGGACTGTTCAAATCCGTTGTCTCACTGATCATGGTATCGACCACCTATTACGCGGCCTATAAATATAACAATTATCGGATCTTTTAGCCAGGAGGTAAGAGAAATGCACAAATCGACCATCAGCAGAAAAATATTTGTAATCGGCAATGCACTGCTGCTCAGCGCCATTACCTTGCTTGGTGTGATTCCTTTTATCCATTTGCTATCGATTTCCCTTAGTTCAAATACAGCAGCTATGGCCGGCGAAGTGAAGCTGTGGCCAGTCGGGTTCAATTTTGATTCCTACAGGTACCTAGGCCAGAAGGTCGAGTTCTTCAGATCGCTCGGCGTCTCTGTCGAACGGGTTGCGCTGGGGACAGTGATCAATATGGTACTCGTATTTATTACCGCTTTTCCATTATCGAAATCAAATGACCAGTTTAAATACAGAACAGTATATGCTTGGTTTTTCGCCATTACGATGTTCTTCAGCGGGGGATTGATTCCAACTTATATTATCGTCAAGAACACAGGGGTGATCGATTCAATCTGGGCGTTGATTCTGCCCGGTGCGCTGAATGTCTGGAACATGGTGCTGATGCTCAATTTCTTTCGCGGAATACCACGGGAGCTGGACGAGGCGGCTACGATTGATGGTGCCGGGCAATGGCGAGTTTTATGGCGTATTTATTTGCCGATCTCGCTACCATCCATTGCAACCATCGGGTTGTTCACGATCGTAGGTCACTGGAATGCCTGGTTTGATGGGATATTGTATCTGAATTCACCAGATAAATATCCGCTGCAGACCTACTTATCCACCCTGATTATGGCGTTAAATTCACAGATGACCTCAATCTCGATTGAACAGCTTAAGGCGATGGAGAATCTAAGCGAGAAGACATTGCGAACTGCGCAAATATTTATGGGTGCGCTACCGATTATGGTTGTATATCCTTTTTTACAGAAATATTTTGTTAAAGGAATGACTGTGGGTAGTGTCAAAGAATAGATACATGTCAGAGAAAGGGAGACGATGGTGATATGAAGAAGGTTAAGGTTGCATTAGTCGGAGCAGGATTACGCGGAATCAACTACTTAGAATACGCCATGCAGCATCCACATGAGCTTGAGGTCGTGGCGGTGGCAGAGCCTGTGCAAGAACGAAGAGAGAGCTTTCAGGCGAGGCACGGGATCCCTGATGAGCTATGCTTCGAGCACTGGAATGAACTGTTCGCTATGCCCAAGCTAGCTGATGCTGTACTGATCTGTACCCAGGATAAGCAGCATTTTGAACCGACGATGAAGGCATTGCAATTGGGCTATCATGTTCTGTTGGAGAAGCCGATGTCACCCGATCCTCTGGAATGCATTCAAATGGGGGAAATGGCAGCTAAATCAGGACTGGTATTCTCCATCTGCCACGTGCTGAGATATGCCCCATTCTTCTCGACGCTAAAGGAGCTTCTGAACCGTGGAGAGATCGGGCAGCTGATGTCAATACAGCATAATGAGAATGTGGGCTATTGGCACCAGGCGCACAGCTTCGTGCGTGGCAACTGGCGGCGTAAGGAGGAGTCCAGCCCAATGATACTGGCCAAGTCCTGCCATGACCTTGATATCCTGCTCTGGTTGGCCAATGCGGATTGCACTCAAGTCGCTTCCTTCGGCTCGCTCGGCCACTTCAAGGCGTCGGAGGCACCGGAAGGCGCTCCGCTTCGCTGTCTGGACGGCTGCCCGGTGGCGGATCAATGCCTGTATTATGCGCCGAACCTGTATTTAACGGACAATACGGACTGGCCGACCTCGGCAATCAGCAATGATATGAGCTATGAGGCTCGTTATAAGGCGCTCCAGGAAGGGCCTTATGGCCGCTGTGTATATCATTGCGACAATGATGTGGTCGATCACCAGGTTGTCAATCTTGAGTTTGCCAACAATGTTACCGCGGCTTTCACCATGAGCGCATTTACACGGGATATTAGCCGCACGATCAAGCTAATGGGGACAACCGGAGAAATTCGTGGCGCCATGGAGAAGAATGAGATTGAAGTGATCCATTTCAACGGCAAGGTTGAGCGGATCAGCTTCGAGGATATGGGCGGCCATGTTGGACATGGCGGCGGCGATATGAAGCTTGTGAAGGATTTTCTGAACTTGGTAAGGGCTGAGGGCAAGAGCCAGGGATTGACCTCGGCGAACCATTCCGTTCAGAGCCACCTGATGGCCTTTGCAGCTGAAGAGTCCCGAGTAGAGGGACGCAGCATTCGTATGCATGAATTTGTTGAAAGCTTTAGCGTACAGGAACATAAGCATTAGCGGTACAGATTCCCAATACATTTTCAAAATGGCCGAAAAATCTAAAATAGCGGCTGTGGTTTCCGTTAGGTTCAACAATAAAAAGGTGCTGGACTGAAAATAATTCTTTGGAGGGAATTATGTCTACTTTTCATTATTCGGGATCTTCGTTCTATTACAATAATGAGCCAATTCAGATTATCTCCGGGGCGATTCATCACTTCCGTGTATTACCGGAATATTGGGAGGACCGGCTGATTAAATTGAAGGCCTGCGGCTTCAATACAGTCGAGACGTATGTGGCCTGGAATTTGCATGAGCCACAGAAAGGGCAATTCAACTTCGAGGGGATCGCGGATCTTGTACGCTTTATTGAGATAGCAGGGAGTATTGGCCTGCATGTCATCGTAAGACCATCTCCTTATATATGTGCGGAATGGGAGTTCGGTGGATTTCCAGCCTGGCTGCTGGCGGAACCGGATATGCGGCTGCGTTGCTATTATAAGCCGTTCTTGGAGTATGTTGATGCTTATTATGATGTACTACTGCCTAAGCTGCGGCCATTGTTATGTACACAAGGCGGACCAATTATAGCGATGCAGATCGAGAATGAGTTCGGAAGCTACGGCAATGATAAGCCTTATTTGAACTATTTGAAGGATGCAATGATCAAGCGTGGGATCGATGTGTTGCTGTTCACTTCGGATGGTCCGGAGGATTATATGCTGCAGGGCGGCATGGTTGACGGTGTGCTAGCTACAGTGAATTTTGGGTCTCGACCTGCTGAGGCCTTCGACAAGCTCCGCAAGTACCAACCGGATGCACCAATCATGTGTATGGAGTTCTGGAATGGCTGGTTTGACCATTGGCGGGAAGGGCATCACACTCGTCCAGCCCTGGATGTGGCTGAGGTTCTGGATGAGATGCTGAGCATGGGCGCATCGGTCAATTTTTATATGTTCCACGGCGGTACGAATTTCGGCTTCTATAACGGGGCGAACGGACATACAGAGGACAGCTATGAGCCTACGATTACAAGCTATGACTATGATGTTCTATTAAATGAGAGCGGTGAACCTACGAATAAGTATTATGCCGTCCGCGATGTGATCGCCAAACATCGGAAGCTTGCCGCTCTTGAGCTACCGCTGCCTGTGGCGAAGCAAGCTTATGGTGAAGTCGCTATGACCGGTCAAGCTCCATTGTCACAAAATTTACCGCAGATTTCCCGCCCAGTCCAATCCGCCTATCCTGAACCGATGGAGAAGCTGGGGCAAGATTATGGATTCATTCAATATAGTACATTTATTTCGGGTCCTAGACCGAGGCAACCGCTAAATATTCAGGATTTGCATGATCGGGCACTGGTATTCCTGGACGGACGGGTCCTTGGAACTCTGGATCGTAGCCAGCCAGGGGCCATCATTGAGTTCGAAGTACTGGAAGGTGGTGCGGAGCTTAGCATACTCGTGGAGAATATGGGACGGGTCAATTACGGGCCATATATTAAGGACCTCAAGGGAATCACGGTTGGAGTTCGGCATGGCATGCAGTTCCTGTCGGATTGGACGATCCATCCGTTGCCGCTGAGCGATCTGTCTGGTCTCGAGTTCGAACCGTTATCAGGTCATACGGAACCATCCTTCTACCGCGGCGAGTTTACCGTGAACGAAGTCGCCGATACATTCCTCAGTCTGGATGGCTGGATCAAGGGTGTCGTGTTCGTGAACGGCTTCAACCTGGGACGCTATTGGAATGTCGGACCACAAAGAACGATGTATGTGCCGGGACCACTGCTTCGAGAGGGAGACAATGAGATTATTATTTTTGAATTGCATGGCGCTGCGGCACCGCGGATACGTTTTGTTGCCGAGCCTGATTTGGGATAAGTACTCATAGATGTGATTAGGACAATTAAGAACCTGCCGGGTTTACATACTCAGAAGTGAGGGTGGCAAAACTCAGGTGAACTGACTATGGAAGACTGTGGAGCAGAAATACCTGCATAAATGCATCCTTTTATCGTGGAAATCACATTAATTTGGGAATTCCTGCAGAAATACATCTTTTTTCTTGGGAATCGCCTAGTTTAACGAAAATAAGTTATAAAAGCCTGCAGATTTGCATCTTTTTCCCGAAATGGGCAGTTAATGCTCATGAAAAGATGCAGATTTGCAGCTTTTTTTTTGTGGATTTGTGGGTAGAAGAGAGGAGAGGTATGTTCGAAAATACGCCGAATAGCGTTAGGGTTACTCAATATCAATTTTAGCAGTCTGACCGGATTCGTAGATTATTGAAAGGCAGGATATAAATTTCTTTCAACGAATTTAGGTTAAGAAGATATTATTTAATTTACTTTGTGAATAATTCAGGAGATTAATATGACCTCATACAAGAAGATTCTAATTATTGAAGATGAGCAGGACCTGGCCCGAATTGTCAAAGACTATATTAGTAAGCAGGGTTACGAGACGGATATTGTTGATCAGGGTAAGGACGCGCTACAGCGGATTGAGTCGTGGCAGCCGGACTTTGTTATTCTGGACATTATGCTGCCTGATATGGACGGCATCGAGCTGTGTCGGCAGATTCGAGAACGGAGTAATGTTCCTATTCTCATCTTGAGCGCTAGAGGCAGCGATACAGATAAGGTGCTGGGGCTTGGCTTCGGGGCGGATGATTATATGACGAAGCCGTTCTCGCTCATCGAATTGTTAGCCAGGATCAAGTCGAATTTGCGGCGGGTAGAGAGCATGACGACTACGGTACATACACCGCCTAAGAACGAGGATATTTTGCAATTTGGAGCGATCATGATCGATAGGAAGGCGTATCGGGTTACGAGAGGGGGAGAGGAGATCTCGCTCTCCGCCAAGGAACTAGAGTTGCTATCCTATCTGTGCAAGCATCGCAATCAGGTGTTCTCCAAGAGCCAACTACTGGACGCCGTCTGGGGCTACAGTACTTACGGGGATGAGAACACCATTACCGTGTACATCCGCAGATTGCGCGAGAAGCTGGAGGCCGATCCATCCAATCCGATATACATTAAGACAGTCTGGGGAGTCGGCTATAAATTCAGCTTTGACGATTAAGAATTGGCTGAGATAGGAGAGTTCTATGTATTTGCAGGATTGGATTAGAAGATGGATGATCGCCATACTGGCTGGACTGCTTATTATAGCCGCCTGTAGCGTAGGTCTTCTTTGGAATGAACATGTTCGTGGACAGAGCGATGATACTAGATATGTCATCAACCGGGTACGCATACAGGTGAGCGGGATTATGCAGTACCTGGAGCAGCATGGTCAGGAGGTCCCCAGTTCCGCGGAGGTTCGGGATAAGCTCTTAGCCATGTCCCAGGAATCGCGAGTGAGCTTCATATATACAGGGATCGATGGGCAAGTGCTTTTTAATACCTCTTCAGACGAAGCCCTTCGGCAGGTCGATTTGAGAACAGAGCTACATTATGACTTGTATCAAGCCAGAACGGATCAGGCTCGGTATCGCATCGCTTTTCCGGTAGTTGATGGAGCTACTCAGGCTCAAGTCGGCAACGCTGTATTTACATTGCAGGCGGAGGATGTGTTTGTCCCCAAGTCAAACGGGGTATTGAACTTATTGTTGGCTATCATTGCTGCCATTGTAGTGATTCTATGTATATTTCTCCTGTTGCTGAGAAGGAAGATCAGACACGATGTTCTCATTCCAGTTCGTCAATTGAAGGACTATTCGGAAGCGATTCTAAAAGGTAATTACGAACCGAAGACGACCTATGATCAAATGGATGAATTGGGTGAGGTTCATACAATGTTTGAGCAGATGAGGATGGAGATTCAGCATCTGAGTCGGCTTAGAGGGGAGCAGGAGCAAGCACAGAAAGAATGGATCTCGAATATTTCCCATGATCTGAAGACACCGCTAGCGACCCTGAAGGCTTATATCGAAGCGATGCGAGAAGGGGTATGTCCGGATATGGATACCGTTATGGAATATGCCGAAGTGATGTACAACAACACGGAGAAGATGACCAGGCTGACCGAGGATCTGCTGCTGCACGCCTTGAAGGAACTGGGGCAAATATCGGTGACGCTTAAGGAGAGGTACAGCAAGGAACTGCTTCAATCCATTCTACAGCCTATTGCTCATTATGTGCGGACTACCGGAGTTCATTTTACCGAGCCTCTGGATATCCCAGATGTACTGATTCATGTGGATGGACATAGGCTGGAGCAGGTGATATCCAATTTGATCACGAACGCTCTGAAGCATACAGCTCCAGGGGATACGATCAGCGTGAGTACAGAGCTGGAACAGGGGCAGTTCAAGATTACGATCGCGGATACAGGGAGGGGGATTCTTCCTCAGGATATGCCGTTTGTCTTCGAACGGTATTTCCAAGGCAAAGCCGACAAAGATTCCCGTACTGAGGGGAGTGGGCTTGGACTCTCCATATGCAAACATATTATTGAAGCTCACCATGGCACCATATCCTTCAGAAGCGTACAGGGGCAAGGAACGACATTCTATTGCACAATTCCGCTGTAATATTTCATTAATATTTTGATAAGGGTCTATCAATATGCGCCTCTTAAAATGAGGATATGTTTGTACTTGAGGGGGCATGTTCTGTGAAAAAGGTAATCATTGAAGCGAAGAACCTATGCAAGACCTATTCAACGGGCAGCGAGCAATTCCATGCCATACGAAATTTGGATCTAGACATCTATGAGGGTGAATTTACGGTTATTATGGGCAATTCCGGCTCCGGGAAATCCACCTTATTGTATCTTCTTAGCGGTCTTGATTCAGTTACGGTAGGAGAGGTCTATTATCGGGGGGAGAGGATTGACAATTATTCGGAGAAGGAGCTAGCGGAATTCAGGGCGAAGCGAATCGGATATATCTACCAGAGCATTAACCTGGTTCCCGATATGACGTTATATGAGAATATCGCTTTACCCGGATATATCGCCGGCCAGTCCAAGCAGCAAGTAGATGAAACTGTACAGAAATTGATGAAGGCGATGGAGATCGACGGGCAGCAGTATAGACTCCCGGCCCAGACCTCGGGTGGACAGCAGCAGCGGGCGGCGATTGCCAGAGCATTGATCAATGGTCCGGACATTATTTTTGCTGATGAACCGACAGGTAGCCTGAATTATGAGCATGGGGTTGCCGTGCTGGATATATTGACGGAGATGAACCGTAAGGGGCAATCTGTTGTCATGGTTACTCATGATATCAAAGCAGCTTGCCGCGCTGACCGCCTGATTCTGATCCACGACGGCAAGATTGCCGATGTGCTGCAGCTTGGGAAGTTCGAGGCTGATCAGCTCGAGGATCGGGAGAAGATCATATTTGCTTGTATTTCTGGAAGGGGGTAAATGCTATGTACGCAGTTTACTCCCTTTGCAGGGTGAATCTAAGGAAGAAAAAGGTCCATAACGCCTTGATTGGCTTGCTTATTCTGTTATCGACGATTCTTCTTGTTACCTCGGTAACGGTGATCCTTAATACGACCAATTTATTTACAAGCATGCATGCTAAGACATATGGCTCCCATGAGATGCTGATCTTGGATAGAGAAGTGCATGATCCGAATCTAGTAAACCAGTGGTGGAAAGAGCAAGAAGGGGTGGCTACCTCGCCATTGATCCCATTTAGAACTATAGCGGGGATATCGATACAAGGGCATGAGCCCACAGCTGGTCTCTCGAACCTGTATTTGTACATGATGGATACCCCGGGTAGGCCTTATGGAGTGGATGAGCTTCTGTTCGCACAGGGAGAAGAGAGTTTAGTGCCTGAACCGGGGACCGTCTGGCTTCCTTCTTCGATTGCTTATCTTTACAATATATCTCCAGGTGATACGTTGGAATTCTCTACAGGCGGCAGTAAATTCGCTATGGAAGTAGCTGCAGTCGTCGTTGATATGCCGTTTGGCGCACCTTTTCCTACCTCTGCACGGATCTGGATGAACCATCAGGATTATATTGAACATTTTCGGGCTATTCCGGGCAATGACCAGTATATGATGGGTCTTCGATTTGAGGACTATAGCAGCAGTTCAAGCTACTGGGAGCGATGGCAGCAAGACATGGGCACGCCTTATCTGGGGGCGAAGGTAAGCTTTCAGGAGATGTCCTCTTTTTACTTGATTATGAATAAAGCGATCGGGTTCATTATGGTGTCCTTCGGTGTAATGATGATGTTCGTTGCTCTATTTACGATTGGATTCACGATATCTGATGATATATTGTCCAACTATAAGACGATCGGTGTTATAAAAGCGTTAGGCCTGACCTATAGGAAGCTAATTGGCGTATATATGATGCAGTACATCATTATTGCGGTGGTAGCAGTAGTTCCTGGATTTATTGCCAGCCGCTTCATATCCGGAGCGATCGTAGACAGTGCACTCTCGTCTTTGAAGACAAAGACCTCCGAAGTTACTTCGGGAGGGGAATGGCCGGCCCTGGCAACAGCACTGCTAGTGCTTACTCTGATTCTATTATGTGTATTCTACTATGCTAACAAAGCGCGCCATGTAAAGCCGATGCAGGCGATTCGTTATGGGATGTCGGAGACGCAGCACAGTATGATGACGAGACGGCTAACGAGGACAAAGGGGGCAGGTAAGCAAGGGATGCTTGGAAGAGCGCCACTGCTGGCTGTTATCGGTTCCAGAAACCTGTTGAAGAACAGGAAGGCCACAGTGCTGATGCTGCTTCTGTCTATGATGATGTCGGCCGTGTTGGTGCTGGGCTTCGTGCTTCTATATAGTATTAGCCATATTAAGGAGACCTCGCCATTATGGGGCTATGATTCAACCGATGTTGTAGTGCAGGTAAATAATAAGTCTGTCTTCTCCCGGGACGGGTTCAACCAGCAGGTTGCATCCGACTCTCGGATTCTGAATACGAATTGGCTTGGGGCCGTGACTGGCATTGTCACATCAGATCGGCGTGAGGAAGTAGGAGCGAATTATATCGAGCCGATGAACTTCTCGATGATTGTTATCGATGGCAGCTATGACGAGATCGGGTACAGCAATTTGAGAGGAAGGAACCCGCAGAACAAGCAGGAAATTTCAATTGGGATGAATGTAGCGAAGAAGCTGAACAAAGAGATCGGGGATGTAGTAGAGGTATATATTGAAGGGCATAAACATTTATTAACGATCACAGGAATCTATCAATCTATTGCCAATATGTCTTATTCGGCCAGAATTACCGCGGATACTGTCCGAGTGAACCATCCAGATTATCACGATCTCGATTCCGCGTTGATCAATTTGCGAAATGATGCAGATATAGAGCAAGTTGTTCAAGAACTGAACGCTGGATACAGCGATTCGGCATCGGTAACCACACAGCAAACCTTGCTTGATGCAGTATTTAAACAAGCGGTCGCTTCATTAATTTTGCCGATGTCGATCATAGGACTATTATTCACCGGGGTAACGGTTATTATCGTGTTTAGCCTGTGCCGCATTAGTATTCGAAAAGAGAGCAAAACCTACGGAATATATAAAACACTAGGTTTGACCTCGGGGAAAATAAGGTTCTCCATCATGTTCGGAATTATGGTACTCTCGATAGCCGGTGCAGGTATTGGCATTCTGGCAGGCGTCTATATTCTGCCCATGGTTCTGGGGAGTATCTTGTCCGATTATGGTATCGCCAAGCTGCCTCTTATATTGAACTGGTGGTATATTATAGGCTTTGCGTTCATTACAGCGTTGGCTGCCGGGCTAGGATCCTGGTTATCGTCGAGAATAGTAGCTAGAACGTCACCACAAATCCTTGTGGTAGAGTAAGAGATGCTGTGCTGAACAATAGAACATAGAATTGAAAGAGAGTCCAATCACTGTGACAGGTGATTGGACTCTTTTTTAATGCCAGTGAGCGTGAACTATTTTGACTAAATTTAAAACTTGATAGTTTTTATAGAATCAGATATAGACAACGGAATTACATTTATTTACAATGAATACAGATTAATAAAGTTAGCCTCGGTTTTTCTGAAGTATGTAATTCCTCTTATCCATAATCCTGTAATGCTAGTCCAGTCGTTGATGTGTTTCCTCTTTCTAAACATCGTTTCCCTAATTTCGACCAATCCAATCCAATCTATCGTTTTTTCAATCTGGTAAGTAGTGTAGTTCTCTTCAAAGTCCATCTAGTCTATGGGCCTATTTTGTGATGGATGTTCTTCTTGTTAAGTATGTCTTGCTTAAATATCTATGCTGCCAATGGCTGCTCTATCGATGTACGGTGCATAGTTTATTTTCATAGAGATAGAAGAAAGGAGGAGTCTCAAGGTTTCAAGGGAGATGGAAGTAGCTAGCTGATACGATAAGGAGGAATTTCGATGAGAAAAATGCCGCAACAGACGAGCAAGGGGATCAAGCGCGGAATACCTGTCTTACTGATTATCGCGTTATTAGTGGCACTGCTGCCATCGCTAGCATTTGCCGCAGATCGCGGTGCGTGGGCACCAAATGTTGCTTATCAAGCAAATGATACCGTTACGTATGGAGGAGATACCTATAAGGCTGTTCAAGCACATACATCGCTTGTCGGCTGGGAACCACCTAACGTACCTGCATTATGGCAGAAGACGCAAAGCGGGACGGTCGATACCCAGCCACCTACCGCTCCAGGTAATTTGAGTGCCTCTAACGTGACAACTACCAGTATTACTTTACAGTGGACAGCCTCTACCGATAATGTCAGCGTAACGGAATACGTAATCTATCAAGGCACAGCATCCATCGGAAATGTCTCCGGGACTACTCTGTCATTTACGCATACCGGCCTTACTCCGGATACGACTTATTCATATACAGTTAAAGCGAAGGATGCTGCGGGAAACGTGTCGCCGAGTAGCAATTCAATCAGCGTGAAGACGAATGCTGCTAACGTCCCTGATACCCAAGCGCCAACGACGCCTACGAATGTCACCGTTACAGGAGTAACATCAACATCGGTATCTTTATCCTGGACGGCCTCAACCGATAATGTCGGGGTAACCGGCTATGATGTTTATCAAGGCACAAGCCTAGTTCTGTCTGTAACAGGAACGACGGCCATTGTCACAGGACTTTTGCCAAGTACAACGTATACCTTTAAAGTAGCGGCAAAAGATGCTGCGGGTAATGTCTCGCCACTGAGTACAGGGGCGAACGCAACGACGGCAGGAAGCGGAGGAGGAGGCCAACTCCCCAAACATACGCTGACTGGCTATTGGCATAATTTCATTAACGGTTCCTCTAATATTAAGCTAAGCGATGTTCCTAGCCAATACGACATTATCGTGCTATCGTTCGCGGATATGGATCCGGCCAAGCCGGGCGGTGTGACCTTTAACGTAGATGGACCACTGTCAAATGCACTGGGTGGCTACACTAACGCCGATCTGATCAATGATATCCAGGCCAAGCGTACCCAAGGCAAGAAGGTTATTCTCTCCGTCGGAGGCGAGAAAGGGAATATCAACTTGAACAGCGCTTCACCTAATGTCGCCAATTTCGTGGACAGTATGTACGGTCTTATTACTCAGTACGGATTAGATGGAATCGATATTGATCTGGAGAACGGCATGAATGTAACAAATCTGACGAGTGCCGTACGTCAATTGCAAGCCAAAGTCGGATCAGGATTTATTCTGACGATGGCTCCGCAGACGATTGATATGCAAAGCCCGAATACAACGTACATGCAGTTATACAACAATCTTAAAGACATCACTACCGTCATCAATGTACAATATTACAATTCTGGGTGTATGTTGGGCCGTGACGGGAAATGCTACTCACAGGGGACGATTGATTTCCTTACGGCGTTGTCCGATCTGACGCTGCAATGGGTACAGCCTTCTCAATTAGGAATCGGAGTACCTGCCACTTCGGGTGCGGCTGGAGGAGGATATGTCTCTCCAACGGTCGTCAACAATGCGTTGAAGTGCCTGACGAATGGTACGGATTGCGGGACGTACAAGCCAGTAGCGAAGTATCCGGATTTCCGCGGCGCGATGACATGGTCGATCAACTGGGACAAGACCACAAATTATTCCTTTGCCAATACGGTTAAACCTCTCTTATTGACGTTACCATAACGGTTTACAGCAGCTGGCAGCCCGCTCTTCAATCGATGGGGGCGGGTGGCCAGGCAAGCAGGAAAGGGCTTACTTTATTGCGTGATCAGTTGATCTAAAATTGTGAAAGCGATTTATAAAAGCGTTGACAAATGGTAAACAGAAAATTATACTGTAACCAAGTTAAACGTTTACTCATTTTTTAAAAGTAAATAATAATGATTATGAATATGTAAAGAAGGTTGCGATTGTGATGGGAATATGAACCCTCCAACAATAAAGGATGTTGCCAAGGCATCAGGGGTATCGGTTGCTACAGTCTCTAGGGTGCTTCACAATCTTTCAGGCTATTCTGATAAGACGAAGCAGAAGGTTTTGAAAGCGGTTGAAGAGCTCGGTTACCAGCCTAACGCAATTGCCAGAGGTCTAATCAATAAGCGGACACAGACAATTGGTGTCCTCGTTCCCGATGTATCAAGCAGCTTCTCGTCAGAGATTCTGCACGGGATAGAGCAGGTAGCCAATGATAAGGGATTTAGCGTCATTATGTGCAATACGGATGAAGACGGAAAGCGTACGCTGAAGTACCTTCAGGTGCTTGGAGAGAAGCAGGTGGATGGAGTGATATTCACAAGCGGCTCTTTGGAGGATGAGTATTACAAGCTGCTCAAGCAAATGAGGGTTCCAGTCGTACTTGTTAACACGCTATCCCATAAGCATGCTATTCCTTATGTGAAGGTAGATGATCGGCAAGCTTCCTATCACGCTACAGAGTATCTTATCCGCAAAGGACATCGTGATATCGCAATGATCTGCGGTACGATTACAGATACCGTTGCTGGCGTTCCTCGTCTCGATGGGTATCGTCAGGCACTTGAAGATAATGGTCTAGAATTTATGGAATCAAGAGTAGGTTATGGTAACTTCCGTCTGGATATGGGGCGTGAAGCGATGAACAAGCTGCTGGATGAGGCACCACCGTTCACGGCTCTGTTCGCTGCCAGTGATGAGATGGCGATTGGCGCGATGGGGGTAGCCTTGGAAAGGGGACTTAAGATCCCAGAGGACATGTCGATTATCGGTTATGATGACCTGGTCTTCTCGAGAATGGTCTTTCCATCACTGACAACGATTCACCAGCCTTTGCCGAAGATGGGGCGTATGGCATCTGAGATGCTGATTCAATTAATCGAGGGTGCTGATCAGGTATCCAGCAGCATTGTTAGCCATCAATTAATAGAGAGACAGACGGTTCGCCAAATGCCTTGACCAACAAGGCAAGTTTTTTTCAGATAAAGGTAAACGTTTACTCTTTTTTTAATCTATTTCTATCAATTATCCATAGTGGGATTACAAAGAGAGTTAACATCAAATCAGCTTGAAGGAGGTGGTTGCCGGGAAAGCTAAGACAGGACGTTCTTCAAAGTAGACGTATACGTTTACTCGCTAATGGTTATTCTACACAGCAAAAATAAAAGTATGGAGGGTCAGTAAGTATGAAAAAGACAATATCCTTAGTTCTTGTGAGTGCATTATTTTTGATGGCGTTGGCTGGCTGCGGCAGCTCAAAAAATTCAAATGAGTCCAGTGGCAATACGTCATCGGCCAAGAAGGTAGAGTTGGAGTTCTTCCAGAACAAGACAGAAGCCAAGGATTCATTCGATGCTCTTATTAAGAAATTCAATGAGGCGAATCCGAATATTCGTGTTCAGCAAGTGAACCCGCCGGATGCTGAGACTGTCCTTAAAACCCGCGTAGCGAAAAAAGACGTTCCTGATATTATCGGACTCGGTGCCACAGATACTTATTCCCAATTGGCAAAGAGCGGAATCTTCGCTGATCTTACTGGAGATGCTCTGCTTAATAACATTCAACCAGCTTATCTGAATATGTTGAACAAGCTTATCGGTTCTGAAAGCGCTTATGCGATTCCGTTTACGGCAAATGCAAGCGGTGTGATCTATAACAAAGCGATCTTCTCCGAGCTTGGAGTCGAAGTTCCTAAGACTTGGGATGAATTTATAAATGTAGCTCAAAAAGCAAAGGATGCTGGCAAGACAGCGATTTATCAGACGTTAAAGGATTCCTGGACAACACTAGTTCCGTTCAACTCTCTGTCCAGTGATATTGTCGGCATCGACTTCTATGGCAAACGTGCTGAGGGAGCTATCAAATTCGATAGCCCTGAGTTCCGTGAAGTTGCCGAGAAGCAATTGAAATTGCTCGACTTCGGTCAGAAGGATCTGTTCGGCAAAGGCTACAACGATGGTAATGCTGCATTTGCCAGAGGAGAAGCTGCTATGTACATTCAAGGCGTATGGGCTATCCCTGAAATTATCAAGGCAAATCCAAATGTAGAGCTGGGCGTATTCCCATTCCCTGCAACAAATGATGAAGCGAAGAACAAAGTGATTTCCGGGGTCGACACTCTGCTTGCGATCTCCAAGAATACGAAGCATTCTGAGGAAGCTAAGAAATTCATCGATTTCATGTTGCAACCCGACAATATTCAATTCTTCATCGATCAACAAAAAGCATTCTCTGCGGTTAAAGGCGTAACGCAATCTGATCCAAGCGTAGAAGGCTTCAATGCGGCATTCGAGAGCGGTGCGATCGAGGACTTCTCCGACCACTTCATTCCAAGTGCAGTGAAAGCTGACACGATTATTCAAGGCTTCCTGCAAAAGAAAGATGTAGACGCTTATGTGAAGCAGTTTGATACAGAGTGGGACAAGGTTGCAAACCGTAAATAATAAGCTTGAACCTGAACCCTTAGTGAGAGGAGAAGAGTGCGCTGATCGTGCGCTCTTCTCCATTTAAAGAAGGAGGATTACGATGGCCAAAAAGAAAGCCGCGTTCTATACAATGACGATACCGGCCTTGCTCCTGTATTTCCTATTTCATACCTTTCCA
>DASYFA010000194.1:0-4999 GCA_036498705.1 Paenibacillus sp. | reverse complement strand
ATTTAGCTTTGAATAGGCTGGACAGATAGGTCCGGTCAAGTCCAATAAAGGCAGCAATGTCCTGGATCGTAATCTTCTGGCTGTAGTTGCTCTCAATAAATCCAATTGCTTGTTGGATATAAGCATCTCTGGAAGGAGAATACTTAGGCTGTTCGGAAGAAGCTTCGGAGCAGGATATGAGTTCGGCAATCAGGCGGTAGAGAATGCTCTGGCTTAATACATCGCTGCTTCGTTCGGTATGAACAGCAAGTAGATCATCATAGAAAGATTCGAAATATGGGTTTCGAGGCGCATCATAGATGAGTTGGGGCGCTTCAAGCTGGGCGCGTCTCATGAATGATTTAGCGCTAAGGCCGTTGAAGGCAACCCAGGAATATGTCCATGGATCAAGCTCATCTGCTTGATAATGAACGATAGTACTCGGATGGATTAGGAAGCCCTGGCCGGCGGATAAAGAATAACTATGATTACCGCTGCGAAATACGCCGCATCCGCTATGGATATGATGGAGAATATAGGAGTCGCGCACCCCTGGGCCCCAGGAATGATTTGGCAGACACTCCTCTTTGCCGAAGAAGATCAGGTTAAGATCCAGCCGATCCGGTGGCATCGTAGAATTAATCGTGACATTGATTCGAGACATATAGCAATTTCCTCCGAAGTTAAGTTATAAAAGCTAGATATTATATATTACATTATAACAGGTAATATAGAGATATATGGCTCGAAATATAATATACATATTGGATTATGACATGTGAATCATGGGTTGCTCCATGTTCCTAGATTCTACTTGCACTTATACTCAAGGTAGATTATGACATGGAGGCGATGATCAATGTCCAAAATAACTTTTCTAGGTGCAGGTAGTACGGTTTTTGTTAAAAATGTGCTAGGTGACGTCATGCTGACGGAAGCTCTGCAAGGCTATGAGTTGGCTTTGTATGATATAGATGAGGAGCGCTTAAGTGATTCCGAGAGATTACTGAACAGTATGAAACAGACTCTAGGAAGCAACTGCACAGTCAAGGCGTACCATGATAGGAAGGCAGCGCTTAAAGGCGCCAAATTTGTCATTAACGCGATCCAAGTCGGCGGATATGATCCTTGTACGATTACGGATTTTGAGATCCCGAAGAAGTATGGTTTGCGTCAGACGATCGCAGATACTTTAGGAATCGGGGGGATATTCCGCAACTTGCGAACCATTCCGGTCATGCTTGATTTCGCGCGGGATATGCAAGAGGTCTGTCCAGATGCCTTGTTCCTGAACTATACGAATCCGATGGCGGTACTGACGAATGTGATGAATACCGTTGGCGGAATCCGTACTGTAGGGCTCTGTCACAGTGTTCAGGTCTGCGTACCAGGACTACTTGAATCATTAGGCATGGATCATGAAGGGGTTCAATCCAAAATTGCCGGAATTAATCATATGGCCTGGTTGCTCGAAGTCACGAAGGACGGGGTAGACTTGTATCCCGAAATTAAGCGCCGGGCGGCAGAGAAACAGAAGGAGAAGCATCATGACATGGTGCGGTTCGAGCTGATGCTCCGTTTCGGCTATTATGTCACGGAATCGTCCGAGCATAATGCCGAGTATCATCCTTACTTCATCAAGCGCAATTATCCGGAGCTGATCGAGCGCTTTAATATTCCACTTGATGAGTATCCGCGTCGTTGCATCGAACAGATCAAGGGCTGGAAGGAAATGCGCGAGAAGCTGTTTGCTAGCGAGAGCATAGAGCATGTCCGTACCCATGAGTATGCTTCTTACATTATGGAAGCGATCGAGACGAACAAGCCGTTCAAGATCGGCGGCAATGTGATGAACAATGGGCTAATTACGAATCTGCCGACCGATGCTTGTGTGGAAGTACCATGCTTAGTAGATGCCTCAGGCATTACTCCAACTTATGTAGGAGCACTACCTCCACAGCTGGCCGCCCTGAATAGAACGAATATCAATACACAATCGTTGACGATTGAAGCAGCCGTAACAGGACGCAAAGAACATATTTATCATGCTGCGATGCTTGATCCTCATACGTCGGCTGAGTTGTCCATCGATGATATTGTCTCGCTCTGTGACGATCTGATTGAAGCACATGGCAATTGGCTGCCAGACTTCAAATAATGACTGTTCTTATAGTTTCAATACCGGATAGCGCTTCGGACAATCGTTGTATATCGTAAAAGAATTGAGAGACAGATTCCCGGATTAGACGAGTTGGGAGCCTGTCTCTTTTTTCACTTCAATGGTATCCATTATATGGTATTATGTACTGTGGGAGGTGGCTGAATGAATCGATGGACAATGTTTGGAAAGTGGTTTATGTTCGTTCTTCTAGTAGGTGGTAGTTTAGGGGTGAACAACCTGGAAGTGAAGGCGGACTCTCCGCTTCATGTTGTTAGCGCCGCTGGTGGAGATTTATTTGGAGTAGCAGCCTGGAGCGATGGTTCCGTTACCGGGTGGGGAGACAATAAGTTAGGTCAGGTCGGGGACGGTACAAGCATTCATCAATATATACCAAAGAAGATCGCTGGACTTACGCATGTAACCCAGGTTGCGGCAGCACAGAGTACTTCATATGCTGTGACGGCTGAGGGGGAGGTATGGGCCTGGGGACAGGGCTATTCCGATTATGTGAACGATGATCCTGTACTACCATATCAAAAAAGGGAACTTCCATCTAAGCTTGAAGGTCTAAGCGATGTGGCAAGCATCAGTACGAACGGTTCCGCAGGAATCGCAGTGCATAAAGATGGTACGGCTACATTGTGGCATATTTTTTATGATTCGGATTATATCAAGCAGATCAAGTATGTGCCTCTAAAAGGAGTTACAGGGGTAAAAGAAGTGCTGATATCGGGCTCAAAGGCACTTCTTTTGGATCAGGACGGCAAGTTGAGCTCATTAAATATATATAATGAATTCTACGGTAGGTATCGGACCGAGAACGAGATAAAAGCACCCGAGCTTCTCATAGCGGAGATATCCCGCATTGCTATATCATGGCGAGATACCTTCTTGCTTCGTCACGACGGAACTGTACTTCAATGGAACGAGAAGAGTCAGAAATTCACGGTA
The DNA here is from genome assembly GCA_036498705.1 of Paenibacillus sp. Taxonomy (GTDB): domain Bacteria; phylum Bacillota; class Bacilli; order Paenibacillales; family Paenibacillaceae; genus Fontibacillus. Next base: position 1,908 of record DASYFA010000194.1, on the reverse strand, counting down.
GTCAGTGGGTTAAAAGAGACCTCTGATATTCAGACAGGTTATAACCGGCTCTATGCTCTTAAGCAGGACGGTACGGTCTGGCAGTGGAACTATAACTCTGGCAGCAAGGCCAAGCCATTTCAAGTCAAAGGATTGACTGGCATCTCTACAATTTGGGGAACGACAGGCCAGACTGGCTTTGCATTAAATAAAAAAGGACAATTGATGGCCTGGTCCAGCGAATATAACGCGGGGCTCGCAACGGGCAGCGGAACAGAATACAGCGGATCGAACGGATCAGAGCTGATGATCACTCCTGTACAACAGGCTCTGTCTTGGAAGGTAAATGGAGAGGACATCAACTTCTATGCCACCTCAGGTATGATAGATAATAAATTGTACGTACCCTATACCAGTGTGTTTAAAGCAATGGGAGTTAATATTTCACGCAAAGAAGTGAAGGCGAGTGATCCAAAGGCTGTGCCACGTTCTAATACGGAATGGAGCTTCACTTATGGAGAACGGACCGTTTCAATCGTTCAAGGCAAACCGAATGAAGTGTACCTTAATGGCAAGAAATCAAAGGCTCCTGCACAAATTCTTTACATGGCCAACTCGACTCTATTCCCGCTAGAAATCATTTGTGAAGGTTTGGGTATCGATTTGAAATGGAACAAAGCGACTGGAGAGATTGTGATTCAGTCATAACAGGGCTAGTGGTTTCTAAATTACTATTTAAGATAAATGAGTCCCCTGCGATTTTCGTATTATTAGGTCAACCAGAGATTTCTGGTTGGCCTATTTTTTATAGGCATTATACGATGGTGGTAGCCGGGAGAACGAGGGCGGTTTAGGGGCGAAGAACCCGTACAAAAAACTGTTCTCTCACTACCGTCCAATGACCATGTTTGAGCTGGTAGAGGCATTTGACCTCGCATCACAAGCGAAGCTATGGGTTTGGAAGCCATGTGGGAATGCCGGTGAATCGAGTCAAGGAGGTTATTATGCAGCCAGTAGTAGGAGTTGACGTAGCGAAAGGATTTAGTGTTATTCAGGCCTTTATAAAGCGTAATGAACCATACGGGAGGATGAGGAACCTTCAGCATGGAGAGGAAGGCTTTGAGCAGCTAGGGGAATTGTTAGGAGTACTTAAACATACAAGTGGCGTTGAACCTGTTGTTGTCTTTGAAGCAACTGGACACTATCACCGAAGTCTAGTAGGGTATCTTAAGCGCTGTGGATGGAATTACTACATCGTTAACCCTCTACAAGCGAAACGATCAAAAGGCACGCAGCTACGCAAGGTCAAAACAGATGCGGCAGATGCTTGGCATTTGGCGGAGATGTATTACCGCGGAGAGATTAAAGCACACCGCGAGTGGGAAGAGTCCTACACCGAGCTTCAGCACCTGACAAGGCAACATGAATTTGTAACAGCTATGTATGTGCAGGCTAAATTAAATAGCAGAGCTTTGCTTGAACAAGTATTTCCGGACTTCATTGGGTTATTCCACAACTTGTATGCAACAACGTCATTAAAAGTGTTAGAGCGATGCTTAGAGAATAAGGCCGAAGATGTGGGAGAACTCATCCGTGATTGTGTGGGTAAATCCCATTCGAAAAGATGGATTGAAGAGAAAACGGAAAGGCTTGGGGAGCTCTTGCTAGCCTGGAGCAAACAAGTTAGAAGCCAATCCCAGAGCGTAGCGCTGACTAGCATGGTCTCACTATTATTAGAATTTGACAAACAGTTAAGTCATTTGGAAAAGCAGATAGAAGAACTGGCATTGGAGTTACCCGAAGTGGAATTAGTCAAAAGTATCCCAGGCATTGGGGACAAGCTGGCGGCTGCCATCGTAGCGGAACTCGGAGATGCAAGCCAATTCAAGGATGCAAAGCAACTCGTTGCCTATGCAGGGCTAGATCCGG
>DASYFA010000193.1:0-3079 GCA_036498705.1 Paenibacillus sp. | reverse complement strand
CGGTTAAGGATGTCCCACCAATCAGCAGCATATCCGCGGAAGCAATGGCTTGAATACTCTCCGTTAGCACCTGATTGTCAAGATTCTCTCCATAGAGCACTACATCAGGCTTAACAATTCCTCCACAGACGTGGCAGACCGGTACAACAGAGGCACTCTGCATCACATCGTCCAGGCTGTGAAACTGCTGGCAGTTCATACAATAATTGCGATGAATCGAGCCATGAAGCTCAAGTACCTTCTTGCTTCCAGCCATCTGATGTAATCCGTCGATATTTTGGGTAATTATATGGGTCAGCTTGCCCGCCTGCTCCAGCTTGGCTAAGCAACGATGCGCCGGATTCGGTTTTGCCTCCATGTGTATCATTTTCGTCTTGTAGAAATCATAGAACACTTCGGGATGACGGTTGAAAAAAGGACGACTCAAAATTTCCTCAGGTGAATAAGGTGAAGCTGTCTCCATCTGGTAAATCCCCGCAGCTGAACGAAAATCAGGGATTCCGCTCTCCGTTGAAATTCCCGCACCGCCGAAAAAGACGATCCTCTGGCTCTCCTTGATCCAGTCGGCTAGCTGTTCTATCTTCGTCATATCCATCGTTATATGTCCCCTTTTAATATTCTATTTATATGTTGAACAACCTTATTGAATTGATAATTCATCATATCCGCGAATAATCAAGTTCGCGTCGAACAAATACCGCTCACCGTCACCGTCTGGAGCAATACCAATCGTACACAAAGCGCCGGCTTGTTTGCCCATCACCATGTCACCATTGCTGTCTCCAATGACGATGCATTGCTGTGGTGATAGCCCCAGCCCCTGTAGTGCCAGCAGCGCCATCTCCGGATCCGGCTTCCCTCTGGCAACCTTATCCCGACCGACAACGACAGGAAAATAACTTTGCAGACCCATCCAATCCAAATGCTTCTCCGCCTCATGCGTCGTATCCGATGTTACCACGGCCAGCTTCATCCCGGATTTGTGACAAGCCTGCAGGAATGGTGTCAGCCCCGGAAGCGGCACAGCCTTCCTGTCCTGTTCCAGCTTTTTCATTGCAGACTTGTTATAGCGCCTGACCAGCACGGTGGCTTCATTCCAAGGGATTCCAGCTGTATACAGATACCAGGCCAGCAGCGCCGTGACCTCTTCCTCGGTCCCCATTGCAATTGGCCCAGCCTTATCATACTCAATCATCGTTCCCGTCTGGTCGCTAACCAGTCCAAGTGATTCCTTTCTCTCACCTATCGGTTCTTTGCCCAGTGCAGCTAAATGCTCGTCCAGCAACCCGATCAACACGGTGGCCCATGCTCCCCACATTTGCATGAAATCTAGCAATGTACCGTCCTTATCGAACAATATCCCGCTGCATAAAACCTTACGGCCATGTACTAAAATCTGCGGCATTGATTCACTTCCTCTCATTAATCTCCACGGTCATATCGTCTTCTTCTATTGTACCTTTAAGTGCTTATTCAGACAAAACGAGCGCGGAAGCATTTGTCAACAGATCGACACATACACTCTGCCTGATAACGCTTTCTATTGTGATAATAATCACAAGGTCAATGCTGCAAAAATAGTAATTTAGAGCTGAACAAAGATTCCTCAAAATTTTCATTAATTTATTTTAAAACGTACGTACAAACATACATGCGGAAGCATGGATAAGGAGAGAATCGTCATGACCAATCATTCAATAAGTTCGCGAGGAGAGACCTTCTTTCTGAATCTGCGCTTTCTGCTAATCGTCTGTGTATTTATAGGTAATGCTATTGAACCGTTAATTACGAGGCTCAGTGGTATGGAGACACTATATATGTGGATTTTTACTTTTCATATGCCTCTGTTCGTATTGGTCACTGGGTATTTCGCGAAGAGCAATCTTTTTGGAGAGCCTGGGCGCAAGATAATGCTACAGATCGCGATGCAGTACGTTATTTTCCAGACCATCTATCTAGCGATGGACGCCCTATTATTCCATGTTCATAACACGCATTATTCGTACTTCGCTCCCTACTTGTTGCTCTGGTTCCTAGCCAGTCATATCTTCTGGCGTTTAATGCTGATCATGTTGCATAGACTGACGCCACTTCAACAGGTTATTACTGCGGTTCTACTCGGCGTGCTGGTCGGCTACCTACCCGTTGATGGAGTCTGGCTCAGTATTTCGCGGACATTCGTATTCTTCCCTTTCTTCATTATCGGCTATCATTTCTCTTACGCACGGCTCCAGGTCTTGTTCACACACAAAATAAAAATCGTCGCCTTAACCGCATCAGCCCTGCTATTCATCTGGATCGCTATAGGCGGACTGAATATATCCCCTGGTTGGCTTTATGGCAATATGACCTATAGCCAACTGGGGCAGATTAAATGGTACACAGGAATATTCCGTATGATGCTATATTTGCTGCAAGCTCTGGCAGCGGCTGGATTCCTTTCCTTTGTACCTTGGAGGAAGAGCAGTATCACCGATATGGGACGCAGAACCCTATACGTATTCCTGTTGCACGGATTCATTATTCGGCTCGCTGTCCTATCCCCAATCTATAGCTGGATTCATAGCGAAGTCGCATCATTAGTGCTTGTTGCAGCTGCCATTGCCATGACCCTTCTGCTCTGTCAGCCGTTCGTACGCAGACTGGCATCGCCGCTGATCGAGCCATCAGTACAGTGGATCGTCAACCTGGAGCGCCGGGCCACACACTCGTTCGGTACAGGGACAGCCAGCAAGAATTAAGACTTTTCGAATCTGGGCATAGTCTAAACTGTCGCCGTTCAAATCTCTAAAGAAACTACAAAGCGTTATTATGTAACTATCAGGGCTTTAGGTCACTAATATGCTTCAATAGCGATACCCAGTTTCGTTAGCTTTTTCAACAGCCTGAAGTCTACAGGTTTTATAGATAGTCCCTTTATAAAGAAAAGCCTGCGAACTGGTCATACCCCTGTCAAGTAGACATTTAAAAAAAGCTAAGCTACTAGCGCGCACCGATATTCAATCGGTGCGCGCTGTTTCAATTTGGCTTGAAAGCGGTGGTAGTTGTAGAAATAAATATAATCTTCTACCGCTTGCTG
>DASYFA010000192.1:0-5535 GCA_036498705.1 Paenibacillus sp. | reverse complement strand
ACGCATGAGATCAGAGGTTGTACTGGCAGAGCAAGAACCGGTTATATACCGGGAAGAGTCTGACCTTATGTCGACCGATTTACACTTGTTTTTGGAATATGTTCTGAACCATAGTGTCGTTCTTAATGCGGAAGGGGTCATGTATCGGCGCAGCCAATTACAGATCATGGAGATGCTGCATGTGAGCGAGCCGCTAGTTGGTAAAGGCTGGAGATTTGGTTATGGCCGCCGCTTCAAGGATTATCCAAGTCGTTTCTCACTGCTATATGACTACGCCTATCATATCCGTCTAATTAAAGAGGAAGGAGATAGCCTGAAGCTCACCTCGAGCGGCTTGTCCTATCTCAAAGAAGAACATGGTGATACGATGCTACAGTTCGTAGTCTTCTGGTTAAGGCTATACAAAATACCGATACCGAATCTGCTCTCGATTATTTATTGGATCGAACGATCTTCTGCGGACTGGGTAAGTGTAGCATCACTGTATCAAAAATTAGAGTCCCTAATAGCTCCATTCTTCTATGATACTCCCGAATCAATATTCGAAGAGCGGATTCTTCGAATGATGCTGCATCTGGGTATGATCCGTATCGGAGAAAATGGAGATGGGAAACGTTATATTCAGACTACCGGATTTGGCAAGATGGCAACTGGGCAGTTGCATAAGGATTAGGCAAGGTAAAACTTAGCCTCGTTGACAACAGTGTATCGTATTGCTACAATCACTCCCAACAAATGGCGGGAGAGTGATTCGTAGTGCTGATTGATTACCTAGGAAGAAGACCAAACCTGGATCCGTCGGTATTTGTGGCCGAGGGGGCGAAGGTTATTGGCGAAGTAACAGTTGGTAAGGATTCGACAATATGGTATAACGCGGTGCTCCGGGGAGATCTAGCGCCTATCATGATCGGTGAGCGCTGCAATATTCAAGATGGCGTCATTGGGCACGTTAACACCTCTCAGCCGCTTATTGTTCAGAGTGAGGTATCTGTGGGTCACGGTGCGATTATTCATGGCGCAACGATAGGCCAAGGTACATTAATCGGGATGGGGGCTATCGTCTTAAACGGCGCTGACATCGGTGAATATGCTTTAGTAGGAGCAGGATCTTTAGTAACAGAAAATACGAAAATTCCACCCTATACTCTTTCACTAGGCACTCCTGCAAGAGTCGTACGTGACTTAACAGAAGATGATTTGCTTAGGATGAAACGGACGATGGAAAGTTATGTAGTGAAAGGCCAAGAATATAGGATCTCTTGACAATGCATGGAGGTGCATCCTATGGATCAAATGAAGGTTACTTATGAAGCGATGCTCAGTTTAGCGGCGGAGATGGTCTGGGATGAGGCGCTGCGCAAGCACAGGTCAGAGCAAATATATAGCGAGATTGATTCTGCCCTGGCAAAAGGCGATGAGGTGGCTTTCCGACTTCTTACGGATGAACTGAAGACATTGAAACATTAGAGAAATGCCGTACGGCATTTCTTTTTTTGTAATGGGGCGTGGATGGGGGCTTGTCTCTTCTTCATCGATTGGTAATTTTACCCTTCAAATGTGACATCTCTGTGACTATAATAAGAGTGATACTAGGGGAGGAATGTTGCATGAAATTTAGTGAGATAGAGTCAACTGCCTGGGAGGAACTCCGTCCTTATCTGGACACTTGCCTACTTCCGGTCACCGCACTAACGGGGTTAGAGCAACCGTTTGAAGTGACGGACAAATTAGAACGGCTGAGGGATATTATGGATTGCATCGAGATTCCGTTCAAAGGGAGGGTCGTTACTTATCCAGCTTTTCAATATGGTAATACAGAGATCGTGGAGCTTATCAATGACGTATGTCGTAATATCAAATTATCTGGATTCAAATATGCCATTGTTATATCAACTCAAGCAGAATTGAAAACAGAAGCGTTGATTGATGCGGATCTTATCCTTACGGCACAGGATTATCCGAACTATAAGACGCCCGAAGGAGTAGAACAGATTAGACAAGCAGTTCAAGCACTATGGCAAAGTTCTAGGTCAGATTAATTGTGACAAATTATCGACATTTTGACGGCAAACCTACTGTTTATCCTTGGAAAATATGTGTCAAATTCTTGACGCTCTCAAAACGCTAATATATTATTAAACTGTCTTACATATTCATGTGATTATTGTCATTGAAAAGAGAAGATCATTAAAGATCAATTGGCGAAAAAAGGGGGTTGAAGACATTATGAGCAATCCGCATGACGAGCATGAATCGTCGCATAAACCGCCCATCCGTAAGGAAATGTCCCGGCGGCAGTTTCTTACATATACATTGGGAGGCGCTACCGCATTTATGGTAGGTGGAGTGACGCTTCCGATGGTTCGTTTTGCCGTAGATCCGATTTTGCATAAAAAGGGCGAGGGCGCTTTTATTAAAGTGGTCGAAGCCAGCAAAATAACGAATGAGCCGCAAGAGTTCAATTTTGAACTTCCACAGCAGGATGGCTGGTATTCCAGCGTTGCCTCGCTTACGGCGTGGATTCGTAAAGACGAGAGCGGCAAAATTTATGCGCTTTCACCGATTTGTAAACATTTAGGATGTACGGTCGGTTGGAACAATGACAAGAGTTTTCCTAATGAATACCACTGTCCTTGTCATGGAGCGCACTATACGAAGGACGGTAAGCAGCTTGCAGTTGCACCGAAACCGCTTGACGAGTATAAGGTTATGCTCAAGGATGATTGGGTCTATCTCGGCGACATTGTCGCCAATACAAGAGTGAAGTAAGGAGGCGTAGATTCGGATGTTTAAGAATATGTATAACTGGATTGACGAACGTCTCGATATCACGCCGATCTGGAGAGATGTTGCTGATCATGAAGTGCCAGAACATGTAAACCCGGCGCATCATTTCTCTGCCTTTGTGTATTGCTTCGGTGGATTGACGTTTTTTATTACTGTTATCCAGATTTTGTCGGGAATGTTCCTGACGATGTATTATGTGCCTGATATTGTGAATGCTTATGCCAGTGTTGAATATTTGCAGACCCAGGTTGCCTTTGGGCAGATCGTCCGCGGGATGCATCACTGGGGAGCAAGTCTTGTTATCGTAATGATGTTCCTACATACGTTGCGCGTATTCTTTACTGGTTCTTACAAAGCACCACGTGAAATGAACTGGGTTGTTGGGATGCTGATCTTCTTCGTCATGATCGGGCTCGGTCTGACGGGTTATTTGCTGCCATGGGATAACAAATCCTATTTTGCAACCAAAGTTACGCTGGAGATTGCTAATTCAGTTCCGGTACTAGGACCGATCATTAAGGAATTGCTGCAAGGTGGAACTATTGTCGGCGCCGAGACGCTGACCCGCTTCTTCGCGATCCATGTCTTCTTCCTTCCGGCAGTACTGCTGCTCTTACTGGTAGGACATTTTATCATGATCCGCAGACAAGGGATCTCCGGACCTCTATAAGTGTGAGTTCATGAACAACCTATATTAAAATGAAGGAAGGGAGGCATTTACATGGCTCACGGAGACAAATCGAAAGAAAAAGTCGTATATGTCGGTGATTCTCGTGTTCGTAAAGGCGATGGCTTTGTTACACCTCCCGACTACACGGCTTATCCCGGAAAATCAGAAGCGTTCATTCCGAACTTTCTACTGAAGGAATGGATGGTTGGTGTTGTCGTGCTTGTCGGGTTCCTCGTGCTCACGATTTCCGAACCGGCACCGCTCGGATTTCCGGCTAACCCTAGTGCTCAGGTCATTCCAATGCCGGACTGGTACTTTCTGTTCCTGTACCAATACTTGAAATATCCATATGCTTCTGGAGATTTTGTAGTTCTCGGAACGCTTGGGATTCCAGGTGTTGCCTTTGGTTCTCTGTTGTTGGCTCCATTTCTCGATCGTGGCAAGGAGCGCAGATTCTATAAGCGGCCGATTGCGTCGTCGTTGATGCTTCTGTCGATAGCATCGCTTGTCTATTTGACCAATTTCGCATGGACACACTATCAACACGAGCTGAAGGCTTCAGGCCTTAAGCCGGAGCATATCCAGCGTGAAGAGAAGGCGCGTGAGAATCGGGAGAAAGGGCAGCCGACATCAAATGCCATTAAGAATAAGGAGATAGCCATTGTTGATAAGGATGATCCAGCAATGGAGTCCTTTAAGAAGGCCACCTGTATTAGCTGTCATGGCGGAGATTTGAAAGGTGGAGCTGGGCCATCGCTACGCGGTATAGGTGATAAGCATAATAAAGATGAGATTCTGACCATTATTAAAGAAGGCTTTAATGGTAGAATGCCTGAGATGTATACGGCAGCCAAAGAAAACGGCCTAAGCGATGATGATATCGATCATCTTGCAGACTGGCTTGCGAAGCAGAAGGCCGAGGCTGTAAAATAGTAATAGCTGGAGGAACCTGATCGTGAAGACGATCAGGTTTTTACATATCTATCGGGCTAGTCCCGCCTAATGGAGAGGAGAATAAGGCTTGAGGCTGTCGACTTTGTGGAGCAAGTCCTTGCTCGGGAATAAATACATATTATGGTGTCTATTTATTGTGAATCTGCTCGGAACGATCTACGGATATATTTGGTACGATGATCAGCTGCGGATGACGTGGGAGACTCAGCCACATTGGTTGATTGTATTTGTCCCAGACAGCCCTACAGCTAGCTTGTTCTTTACTGCTGCTCTATTATTTTTAATATTTCCAAAGAAGTTAGGTAAATTCTATTTCATCCGTACGATTATTGAAGGATTGGCTGTCGTAACGAGTATCAAATACGGAGTCTGGGCGGTAACGATTATTTTTGCGGGAGCTGCCCAGGGAAATGCGCTGGGGTGGCAGGATTGGATGTTGGTCGCGTCCCATCTGGCTATGGCGGTCGAAGCTTTATTATATGTTCGCCTGTTCAAATTCGGCACATTGATGCTGATTGCTGCGTGGTGTTGGACGCTATTGAATGACCTAATTGATTACAGCTTCGGGGTCTACCCGTGGTTGCCAGAAGTACTATGGAATGATGTGAACGCAGTGATGATCTTTACCTTCGCCCTAACTTGCGCCAGTGCACTTGCTGGTTGGATGGCACTTCGAGCAGCTAAACGATTATAGAATTTCGTTAGCATAATCTCTAACGGTCGGGATCAAAAGCGAACTTTTTGAACGACCTCTAAGTTCTAAGCGTGGACAGCCTGCCATAACATGATGGTAGGGAGGGATGTCCGTGAAATGGAAAGGATATAGTCTATTAGCCGCTTTGTCTATTATCCTGCTGCTCCTGCAAGGATCCCAGATTTATGCTGACGGGCTACCGGTCGCATCGACTGCGGATGTCAAAATAAGGGAGCAGGAGAGAGCAGACAAGCTACGTCAGTTGGAAGAGGCAACGGAGTTGCTGTATCAAGACATGCAGCAGGGGAATACACAGAGAGCGAACCAGGATATGGAACAAGTCATTGAAGCGCTGGAACGCCTGTCTTTCAAAGGGTTGACTTCGGTAGAGGGAATTCATGCTCTGGCTGAGAGCATTATGGATGTTAAG
>DASYFA010000191.1:0-6429 GCA_036498705.1 Paenibacillus sp. | reverse complement strand
CATCATGATCAAAGTCCGTCCAAGCCAGATGGGTATGAAGATCAATGACCCCCGGACTGATCCATAAATCTTGTCCTGACGGAGCCGACTCGCCATAACCCTGCCCCGATTCCACAATTGAGGAGAACCGCCCATCCTTGATAGTAATATCAAAGCTTTTCCCTTCAATCCCTGCTATAAAAATGCGACCCAAGGTTTGCTGCTTCGGATGCTTATTGATCATGCCCAGCCTCCCAGACCTGCCGAACTGCCTGAACTGCCGCATCTGCGTTCCGCTCCAGTAATCTGGCGATCCCCTCAATCGCTTCCTCCACACCTTGCCGGCTAGCTTTCTCACCGAAATGGTTGATCCGCAGAAGCTGACCGAACAATTCACCATCTCCTGGAGCCACGATACCAACAGGGCGCTCGATAAGCAAACTCTGCTCACCAGCAATCCGAACCGTCGTCGTCAGCTTGGAATAATATCTGCCATCCTTCTGCCAAGGCTCCAGCCCCAAGGCCTTAATGCCAGCAACCGCAGAGGATGCAGCCAATTCATGACGCTGAATGACTTGTGCCAAGCCTTCTTCCTCAACACGCGTTAAAGCCGCGATCAGTGCCCTGGCCTCCAGCGTTGGAATGTTAGCAGGAACACGTACCGGTGCTGCTCCATTATCAAGTATTGGCTTCAAATCCAGCAAGGAAAGGATCGAATTACGCGGTGCATTTGCATTGGACTCTATGAATTCCCAGCCGCGTGGTGAGACGCCGACCGCGCTGACGCCATTAGGTCCGGCCAAAGCCTTCTGCGCACCTACTGCCACAATGTCGACTCCCCAATCATCTACCCGCAGCTCCTCTCCCCCAACCGCTGAGACGGAATCCATCACCGTAATGAGGTTGTAGTCGCGAGCAAGCTTTAATATCTCTTCAGCGGGATTCGCCCCGCCTGTAACCACTTCTGCCTGGACAAAAGAAAGTGCACATGGCTTAAACCGCTCAATCGCTGCAGCAACCACTTCTACGTTAACCACTTCATTAAAAGGAACCTTCACCTCGGCAACAGTTGCTCCGCCACGCTCAAGCCACCCTCCAAATAAGCTTCCGTAAGGGCCGGTTACTATATTTAAAATCGTCCTGCCAGGCGCAGCGATCCCTACTGCCATCGCCTCAATACCCAAGATCGCTTCCCCGGGAATGATGACAGGCGGATGCTGCGTATGCAAGAGTTTGGAGAACAGCCCGGTAAGTGTATCGAACTCCACTCGTGAGAGCGGTACATAGCCTTTAAATTCACTGCTCATATGAACCTCCTGATCTACTTGATGTTGGTATTCGCGGCACTGCGGACAACAGCTCACGGCTGTAATCCGTCTCGGGCCGGGCAAAGAATTGATCCTTGGAATTGACCTCTACCAGCCTTCCTTGCCTCATAACCGCTACGTTATCGCTGATCGCATGAATAACCCCCAGATCATGGGAGATGAACAGCATGGTAAGATTAAGCTCCTCCTTGAGCGTATGAAACAGTTCAAGCACACTTAATTGAACAGACACATCCAGTGCGCTCGTCGGTTCATCGGCAATCAGAAGGCTTGGCTCCACGCTTAATGCGCGCGCAATCGCAATCCGCTGCCGCTGGCCCCCGGAAAATTCATGAGGATATCTGTCCAAAGCTCCCTCTTCAATATGAACATGAGCCAGGAGCTCTTTACATCTCTGTTCAACCTGACGCCGCTCTACGATTCTATGAAATAACAGCGCTTCAGATAGAATCTGCCGGATTGAATGCTTGGGATTCAGGGATGCGTCCGGGTTCTGGAAAATCATCTGCACATTTTTGTGCTGCTCGCGGCTTCTCTTCTTCTTCAATGTCTGCGATCCCAACCAGATCTCCCCCTCATCGGGAGCGATCAAGCCGGCAATGACGCGGGCCAAGGTGGATTTCCCCGAGCCGGATTCTCCGACAAGACCAAGGGTCGTATGCTGCTCTATATTCAGATCAACATGGTCCAGCGCAGTAAACCCGCCATATTGAACCGTTATATTTTTCACCTGCAAAGCCGGCTCCATCACTGTTCCCTCCCTTCAAGCTCCGGTAAAGGAAGCACCGAATCAAGCAGCATCTGCGTGTAAGGATTAGTAGGGTTTTGTAAAAGACTAAGCGTATCGTCATGCTCAACAATCTGCCCCTCTTTCATCACACACAGCTTGGAACATAAGGCTGCGGCAATCGCGAGATTATGGGTGACAAACACCATGGCAAACCCTAGTTCGCGCTGCAGACTTGTGATCGTCTCGATAATTTGCCGTTGTACAGTCACGTCCAGCGCCGTTGTCGGCTCATCGCAGAGCAGAATGCCCGGCTTGCATGCCAAGGCCATGGCAATGACGATCCGTTGGCATTGGCCGCCCGAGAGCTGGCTAGGATAGCGATCTGATTTCTTCAAGGAATCAGGGAGGCCCAGCATTTCAAGTAATTCAAGCGCTTGGATACGGGAAGCCTTCCGGCCTACTTTTTGCCTATAATAAATGACCTCCGCCACCTGCGCCACAACCGGGCAGAGCGGGTCTAGAGCGCCCCTCGGGTCTTGAAACACCATGGCGCTGCTCACGTCGCTCTTGATGACTCCTCCTGTCTGCTCAATACCGCGAGGAAGCAATCCAAGAACCGCACGCAGTGTAAGTGATTTGCCGGAGCCCGATTCACCAACCAGGCCCAGACTCTCTCCTTTACCCAGTGAGAAGCTGACATTGTCAACTAATTTCTTAGATTTAGCGGCCAACGATAAGGCCTCTACCTGTAATACCGTGTTAGCAGCCATTATTTTTTCCTCCATAAGTCTGCCAAGCCGTCACCTACAAGAGACAAAGCAATCCCCGTATACACTACGGCCAGACCCGGAACTGCCGAGAGCCACCAAGCTGTCGTAATAAAAGAACGCCCGTCCGCAATCATGGTCCCCCAATCCGGGGTTGGCGGTGTAATGCCGATACCCAGATAACCGAGCGTAACGATCGCCACAAGCAGGCCGATCATGTCTGTCATCAGGACCACAATCGCTTGCGGCAGTACATTGGGCAGCAGATGGCGTAGGATGATTCTCACTCCAGGCAGCCCTAAAGTCTGTGCGGATGCGACCCATTCCTGTTCGCGGAACGAAGCGCTGAGACCTTTTACCACACGGGCAAATACGATCCATCCTACCAGCATAAAGGTGATATAAATGCCTCGTTCTCCCGCTCCGCTGGCAAAGGCTACGATAATGACGATCAAATAAAAAGGAAACGCGATCAGCGTATCCGTCAGCAGCGAAATAAGGGTATTAAGCCATTTGCCGTAATAACCTGCAAGCATGCCTAGAAATACACCCGAGCAGAACGGAATGATCTCCGCCAGGACCATGATTTTCAGGTCGGTTCGCGCTGCATAGATCAATCTCGTAAACAAATCGCGTCCAAGTTGATCCGTCCCCAGCCAATGTTCCGATGAGGGAGGCTGCAAAAAGGCGCTTAAATTTTGCTCTGAAGGCTGATAAGGACTAATGAAAGGAATGAAAACCGCAAGCCCGATAAGAACGGCAAACATGAGGCCTCCGACCAGAAGAGAGGGAGTGTTCCATACCCGGCTTGCAAGGCTTATCTTCCTTCCGCCCATAGGCCTTGGAGAGTCTATTTGGATAGGATTCATTGTTTTCCCCTCGTTCTGGGATCAAGCCACCAGGATATAATTTCAATCAGAAGACTGATGATCACGACAGATACCGCGCAATATAGCGCTATTCCTTGAATAACCGGAAAATCCCGTTTCGCGATGGAGCTGAACAGCAGGCTGCCAATCCCCTTGATGCCAAATACTTGCTCAACAACCAGCGTGCCGCCGATCAAATAAGAAATATTCACGCCCAGCAGCATCAGCGTAGGAAGAGCCGAGTTGCGCAGTACATGCTTAAACAGAACTACCCGGCTTGGTATTCCCGCAGCTTTTAATGTAACTACAAAATCGGACTCCAGCACCTCAAGCATCTGCGCTCTTAATGAACGAACCAGCGTAGGAATCTGCGAAAAAGCGACGGTAATCGCCGGAAGCGTAAGACTGTATAAAGTTCCGGTCCATCCTTCCCCGATCCCGCCTACGGGAAACCAGTGAAGACGGACGCTAAAGAGCAGGATCAACAGCAAGCCGACCCAGAAAACGGGCATGCCTAGCGTGATCGTGGGGATAACGCGTATCAAATGATCCGCAAGCTGATCCTTGTGTGTGGCAGCAAGCACAGCCAGTAGAAGCGCAACCACCACCGCCAGAACACATGCCATCCCAATAAGAAGCAATGTAACGGGAGCACGTTCTGCTATTAACTCTCTTGTTGAGGTTCCTGCAATAATTGAATTACCTGTATCTCCCTGGGTGAACAGTGTCTTCACAAATCGCAAGAATTGCTCCCATAAAGGGAGATCCAGCCCCAGCGCATGACGCATATTCTGGATAGCCTCAGGCGTGCTGTATTCTCCCAATATCATCTTAGCGGGGTCCCCTGGAACAATACGGATGATGAAAAATACGGCTGTCATCACACAGAAGATCACGACCAACGCCCTGACAACAGCCAATATGAGCCAACTGCCGGATACATTGCCTCCCGGCAATTTATTTAATGTCTTGCTTACTTTCATCATTGTTTAATATGAACTTCTTCAAAACGAACACTACCGTTAGGCAGAACGACAAAGCTATCGACAGAAGAACGAACACCTTTCAGGATCTCAGGATAATAAAACGGGATATACGGCACTTCATCCGCAACAATTTGCAGCAGATCTGAATAGACCTTCGCACGGCCATTCCCATCCGGCGTCTTCTGCCCCTCATGCAGAAGCTTGGTTACTTCATCATTCGTATAATGCGTCCAATACGATTTACTGAATCCTTCCGGATCGGTCTGGAAGGCAATAATCGAGTTCGCATCAGGAGAATCCGCTTGCCCACTATTAAGCATAGCCGAGAAATCGTAAGCGAAGAAACGTTCCCGGAAAGTGGCTAATTCGATCGATTCAATCTCAATATTAATCCCGATCTCCTTGCCCGCCGCCTGGATAATTTGCGCCTCTTGGGCTCTTGTACTATTGCCAGAGGCCACAAGCAGTTTCGTGGTAAATCCATCAGGGAAAGCTGATTTGGCCAGTTCCTCCTTGGCAGTATTCAAATCAAAGTTCAACGCTTTGATCGTATCATTTGAATGATATGGGATTGCCGTTGGCAACAATGAATTCGCCGTTTGCGCATAACCGAAGGTTAGCGCCTTGGTTAAGCCTTCACGATCGATGGCCAAGGCTAGGGCCCGGCGGACATGAACATCTGAGAAATGTTGATCTAACGTATTGAAGAACAACTGTTCAGTCACCCAGCTGCCATTTGTTACTACGGTAGTATCAGCGCCGTTCTTGATCTCTTCGGCATTTTGCAGAGCAAGCGATTCGATACCGTCGATCTCTCCCGCCTTCAATTGGTTGATCGCCTGACTGTCGTCTTCAATCAGCTTGTAGACCAGCTTATCAATATACGGCTTCCCTTCCTGCCAATAGTATGGGTTCTTGGCAAAAGTCAGATCGCCAGCCGGGTCCCATTGCTCTACAACGAATGGCCCTGTGCCCACAGGCTTCTTGAAGAACTCCTCCTCAGAAACCCCACCGAAATTGTTCGGAAGGATACCGTTGGAGAAGTTGGACAGCTCGGAAATGAACGGTGTATACGACTCCTTCAGCGTAATGACCAGCGTGTGGTTATCCTCCGCTTTGATGGAGTCAACCTTGGCCGCTATAGCAAGTGGACCGCCAACAGTCAAATGCCGTTGCAGCGAGAATACGGCATCCTCCGCAGTAACATCCGTCCCGTTAGAGAACTTCAAGCCATCGCGCAGCACGAAGGTATAGGTCAGTCCATCGTCACTAATGCTATGCGACTTGGCAAGCCAATCTACAATCTCGCCTTTGCTATCAAAGACAACGAGAGGTTCAAATACTTTATCAATGGCAAAAGCATTGTTTGCCGTAATCTGATTATGCAAATCAAGCGAATTTACGGAAGCCGGCCGCCCGTAGACGAAGGTACCTCCCACCGCGGGCTCGCCAGTATTAGTACTTTGGTTCTTTTCTTGATTCGCATTTTGCTGAGCATCTTTATTCGCAGCAGGAGCATTCTTGTTTCCGGAGCATCCCGCAATTAATACCAACAATAGAACTGCCAATGTACCTACCCAAATTGATTTTCTTACAGATGTTTGTAATCTTTTCATGCCTCTTCCCCCTTCTCATATAAAACAGATAAGATTAGTGTGAATAACATTATGGATGAAACCCTTATTTCTGTCAAACAAAAATCTCCTCTATTTCCATGCCTTAAAAAGTAAAAAAAAATACCCGCTGGAGTCTAGCGGGCCCTAGATTTCT
>DASYFA010000190.1:0-3651 GCA_036498705.1 Paenibacillus sp. | reverse complement strand
CTTGAATTCAGCCGGGCCTTCCGGTGCTCACGTACCCACTACGTACGCTCCGCTCCTCAGGCCCTAGCTTCATCCAACCTTCTCGGTGCTGAAAACCGACCTTTTTGAACACTCACTTGAAGGTCTAGGCACCTATCATTCATCGCTCGCGTACAATAACCTAATACGATGAATAATTCAGCGAGTGTGAGGTGTGTATGATGATTGTTCTACCGCCGGGGGAAGCGGGGAAAATTGGGCAGATGAATCTGTCTGGAATGGAGCAGCAAATTTTACGGATGAAGCAAGACAGTGCAGTACAATATCGCTACGATTCTATCGCTGATTTGCAATTTGAATTAGCAACCAGGGCGAAAATAGTGGAAGCTGCCAGAGATCTTTATAATAGCGGCGCAGACTTTGCTACTTTTGAGAACTCACGCGGTAATTCGAACTACTGGGTTCGACTTAGCAATGGGGGACTTCAACTGCGCAGTGATGTCGCGCCAGCGGATGCAATCCGCGACATTTTTCAAAATGGCCACAAATATGCCTTCGAATGTGCCACAGCTATGGTGATCGCCTTATATAAAGGCGTATTAGATATGATCGGCGATCAGGCATTTAATACTTACTTCGCCAATCTGATACTCTATGATTGGAAATATGACAACCATCTTCGCATCAATTCGATCAGTGGGGCGGAGGCATTCCCAGGGGATGTGCTCTATTTCAAAAATCCTGATTTTGATCCTTCTATGCCAGAATGGCAGGGGGAGAACGGGATTTTGCTTCCGGACGGGAATTATTTCGCCCACGGCATGGGTATCGTTAGTTCTGACGATATTATCCATGCTTTAAATGCGAAAAGGAATCCGGGGAGTACGACATCGGCATACCTGATGGACGATGTGGATTCCTTGGATTTTGCTTATACGCAGAAGCTGAGTAATGGTGTGGCGAGAATTGGTACCCGGTTCTATTTGTTTTCTTGATATCGGAACAGGCATCAGCTATCCTAATTTGTGTAAAGTAGAAATTACAGAGGACACCCTCAACTGCTATGTCAGGCTGTGGAGGGTGTCTTTTTTGAAGATCCATTAGAAGTCTTCTAAATGAAGTATGCGGTATTAGTCAGTTCTGTCCGGCTGCATTCCTGCGGTACTCGCTTGGTGATTCGCCATGAAATCTGCGGAATTGACGCGAGAAATACAAGGCATCGGTTAAGCCGACGGAGGCGGCGATTTGCTCAATCGACAATTCAGGTCTCTCTCGCAGCAACTGACGGGATTTATCAATTCGTAGTTTGAGCAAATAAGTGACCGGGGACAACCCTGTCGTCTTCTTGAATATGCGTGACAGGTAAGCGCGGTTGTACCCTAGACTGGAGCACATTAACTCAATGGAGATGGGATGTGCATATTGGCTACTCATATAATGGATCATTTGCTTAACGGTACGCTGAACTCCTGATTCTCCCGTTGGCAGGGCAGATTCACGCACCAGCTTCTCCTCGGCTTCAGCCATAATCAAGTGTAGATAGCCTAATGAGGCTGGATGTGAACTTGGCTTCCGCGTTCGGAAGACTTGAAGCACGGATTCAAGCATCTCAGGAATGGCGCTAGTCGACCCGGAGCTGAACGCCGCTAATTGCGGGGTAAATCCCGCACGATGGACAAGCTCGGCTGCCTTATCACCTGCAAAAGCGATCCAGCGATAGCGCCAAGGTTCAAGTTTATCCGAAGCGTAGCTTACGAGCTGGTCGGGCTGAATTAGGAAGCAATCCCCTGCGCTGAGAGAATAGTAGGCAAATTCAGTCTGGAAGCTGCCTCTCCCTTTCTCCACAAAATGCAGCAGGAAATAGTCATATACTTTCGGGCCTAGTCTATGATCAGTTGCGGTCTGGCTTTCTCCAGCAAACAGGACATGCAGATCGCTCGTCTCGAACACTTCCGGATTAGCAGCGGCACTATAGGTTTCTTGGAGCATAGGGTGACCTCCTCTATTATCCTGTCTATATTCTACTCTCTGAGGTCACATTTATCCATATAAAACTCGCATAGATGCATTACGATAACAGCTGATATTTCTTATACTAAGTTCAAGGGAGCAAGGCAAACTATCCTAAATAATGAGGTGTCCATAACGATGAAACGACAAGAGATGGAACAATTGTTTATATCAAGGTACGGCGAGAGCAGTGAAGCAGTATCTGTCTTCAATGCACCGGGACGCGTCAATCTAATCGGCGAACATATTGATTATAACGGCGGATATGTGCTGCCGGCTGCGTTGGAATTTGGAACAACGATGGCGATTCGCAAGCGTTCGGATCGCAAAGTATTGTTCTCATCTACGAATCTCCCTTATCAGGCCGAGTTCAATGTGGAGCAGCTTGGAAGCAGTAAGACCGGGGAATGGGTTGATTATCCGATCGGTGTGATTGTCGAGCTTGGTAAGCTTGGTGTGCAGCTTGGTAGCGGCTACGAAATTCTGTTCCATGGTGAGATTCCAAATGGTGCGGGTCTCTCATCTTCCGCCTCAATTGAAGTTGTCACCGCGTATGGACTCTTGATTATGGAGAATCAGCCTGCCGATAAGGTAGAAATCGCTAAGCTGTCGCAACGGGCCGAGAATCTATTTGTTGGTGTGAACAGCGGCATTATGGATCAGTTTGCTGTTGCGAACGGGGCAAAGGATCATGCGATCCTATTAATGTGCGATACACTGGAATATAAGCTTGTACCATTCGTTACCGGTAATTATAAGCTTGTAATTAGCAATACCAATAAACGCAGAGGACTCGTTGATTCCAAATATAATGAACGCCGTGAGCAATGTGACGCGGCTTTGACAATTTTGCAACAGGATGTACCTGGTTTGGAATTTTTGGCGCATCTATCCATAGAGCAATTTGAGAAGTTAAAGGATAAATTCACAGATGAAGTGCTGCTAAGACGGGCAACACATGTCGTTGAAGAGAATGATAGAGTGCTTCAATCCGTTGAGGCGCTGAGCGCTAACGATTTGGTTCGCTTCGGGCAACTGATGAACGCTTCCCATGATTCGCTGCGTGATCTGTATGAGGTCAGCTGTATGGAGCTTGATGTTATGGTGGAGGAAGCACGGAAGATCGAAGGGACGCTGGGCTCGCGGATGACCGGTGCTGGGTTCGGCGGTTGTACGGTATCCCTCGTCCATGAAGATGCGATTGAGCAGTTCTTGTCACTTGTAGGTGAAGCGTACGAGAAGAGAACAGGCTTGAAGGGTGAGTTCTATGTATGCGGCGTTGGCAATGGAGTACATGAAATGAAGGAGGAGTATTAAAATGGCGATTTTAGTTACGGGTGGAGCTGGGTATATCGGTTCCCATACAGTTGCGGAGCTGCTTGCGCAAGGCAAGGAGGTTGTCGTTATCGACAATCTACAGTCAGGGCATAAGGATGCGTTGCTGGGCGGAAAGCTGTACGAAGGTGATCTGCGCGATAAGGAGCTACTTAAGAAATTGTTCGCAGAGAATGAGATCGAGGCGGTTATCCATTTTGCGGCTAATTCTCTGGTCGGCGAGAGCATGAAGGATCCGGTAAAATATTTCGACAATAACGTCTACGGTACACTTTGTCTGCTGGAAGCTATGGATAAGGCCAATGTGCGCAAAATTGTATTCTCGTC
>DASYFA010000189.1:0-4085 GCA_036498705.1 Paenibacillus sp. | reverse complement strand
TCAGCAATTGATCCGTGATTTGATCCAAGATGGGTACTCTTTATACTGGAGCGAGAATGAGACGATCTTCATAATCTCCGTCCGTACAGGCCGCAAGCTGACAAAGCTGCGTTTTCAGCGTATTGCGAATGGATACAAGCTGGTTGGCGATTATATCATTAAGGATGCCAAGCTGGCCGAGTGGTTGGAGAAATTGATCGGCGATCTACGCGGGCATGCTGTCGTTAAACGGTTCAGAGATCGGCAGATCGTGGTTGAGAACATCCTATTTGGAGAAGTGATCAGACAGGTAGAAATTAATGGAGTAGAACACAAGGTTATATATCAAAAAGGGCCAGTGGTTGACGTGAAGAAGATGGCTGAATTATACATGGCTCAGCTCGCGGAGAAGCAGCTAGAACAGCTTCAGATTGAGCTTGATGCAGAACTTGAGAAGCTGTATGCAGCGTTACGAAAGGGAGATCAGGAGGGCGCTGAGGTTTGTAAGGAGAAGCTGCACAAGATTAGGCATGATTTAATCCTCCTCGAGTGGTAATGATAAGAGGTAGTATTGAACTTAATAATTTTGCGATTTACGCAAAATATAACTGCAAGCCCCCGATGAACTTGGGGCTTGTTTTATGAGGATATGATGAAGGTATTCACTTCTCCTCGCAAAAGAGTTAAAATGATAGTATTAAAAAAATAAACAAACAGTGAGTAAAGGATGGAGACCATGTCAAAACAACAAATTGGCGTAATTGGCCTTGCCGTGATGGGCAAAAACTTAGCCCTGAATATTGAAAGCAGAGGTTTTACTGTATCGGTATTTAACCGTTCTCCGCAAAAAACTCATGATTTGCTCGAAAACGAAGGAAAAGGCAAAAATCTTGTCGGTTCTTTCTCCATTGAAGAGTTTGTTCAGTCTCTTGAGACTCCACGCAAAATTTTAATTATGGTACAAGCAGGTGCAGCTACCGACGCTACAATCGAGAGCCTGCTTCCTCATTTGGACCAAGGCGATATTATTATCGATGGCGGTAATGCATACTTCCCAGATACTCAGCGCCGCAGCACAGAGCTCGAGGCCAAAGGCTTCCGCTTCATCGGCACCGGTGTATCCGGCGGGGAAGAGGGCGCGCTTAAGGGTCCTGCTATCATGCCAGGTGGACCGGAAAGTGCTTATAAACTTGTAGAACCTATTCTGACTGCAATTTCTGCCAAAGTGAACGGTGATCCTTGCTGTACATATATTGGACCAGACGGTGCCGGACACTATGTAAAAATGGTGCATAACGGAATTGAATACGGAGATATGCAGTTGATCGGCGAAGCTTATCATTTGCTGAAGGATGTCCTAGGTACCGATGCCAAGGAATTGCATGAGATTTTCACTGATTGGAACAAAGGCGAGCTCGATAGCTATCTGATCGAGATTACAGCCGACATCTTCTCCCAATATGATGAAGAGACAGGCAAACCTATGGTAGACGTTATTCTTGACGCTGCTGGCCAGAAGGGAACTGGTAAATGGACAAGCCAAAGTGCGCTTGACCTGGGAGTGCCATTGTCCATGATCACTGAATCCGTATTCTCCCGCTTCTTGTCTGCTATGAAGGAAGAGCGTGTGGCAGCAAGCAAGATTTTGAACGGACCAGCTAAGAAGGAATTCAAAGGCGACAAGCAAGAATTCATTGAAAATGTACGTAAGGCGTTGTTCGCGAGCAAGATCGTATCCTATGCTCAAGGCTTTGCGCAAATGCGTGCGGCTTCCGATGAATATGGCTGGGATTTGAAATATGGCAATATCGCTATGATCTTCCGCGGCGGATGCATTATCCGTTCGCAGTTCCTGCAAAATATCAAGGATGCTTATGATCGCGATGCTGCGCTGAAGAACTTGCTGCTCGATCCTTACTTCAAGAATATTGTCGAGAGCTATCAGGATGCTTGGCGTAAAGTGGTTGCTGCAGCAGTTGAGAATGGTATTCCAGTACCAGGCTTCTCTAGTGCTCTGGCTTACTATGACAGCTATCGTACTGAACGCTTGCCAGCGAACCTGCTTCAAGCACAGCGCGATTACTTCGGTGCTCACACCTACAAGCGTGTAGACAAAGAAGGCGTGTTCCATCATCAGTGGTTCTAAGCCTGAGTTGGACAGACAAGTCCACCTCTAAGCGGGTACCAACCTCATAGAGCGAATAAGACGTCGCACCCAGCGGAATACCGCTTGTTGCGGCGTCTTTTTAGAACGTTGGCTTATTTCCTGAGGGACTAGCGGATAGGCAGTGCCACAACTGCGCGCTCTGTGTTATGATATGAAAAAAAGTTTGCTAAGCCTGAGTTAAAAGTCATGTTCAAAAAGGCCGGTTTTCAGCACCGAAGCTTATGCTTTCGATGTGCGTTTTTTCAAAACGCTTCAGTTGGATGAAGCTAGGGACTGAGGAGAGGAGCGTAGGCAAAACCTACGTGAGCACCGGAAGGCCCGGCTGAATTCAAGATTCGATGCCGAGTTACTTCTTGATTCACTTCGTGATCAAAAGTGGACTTTTTGAACAACTTCTCGAAGTAGGTGAAATGTTGAGCAGTCACAAAGACAATATAATCCTTGTCGGCATGATGGGGACGGGTAAGTCAACAGTAGGAGCACATTTGGCCGATAAGCTCGGTTACCAGCTAGTTGATCTTGATCAGCAGATCGTGCAGCAGGCCGGCTGCTCAATCCCGCAGATCTTTGCTGATAAGGGTGAGGCTTATTTCCGCGATCTAGAGGCGGATGTACTTGACCGCGTCCTGCAAGAGGCGGGCATCGTGTTAGCAACCGGCGGAGGGGCTGTGTTACGGGAGAGCAATTGCAAGTGCATGCTCGATCATGGACAAGTCGTGGCCCTTGCGGCTACGGTAGAGGAGATTCTAAGTCGTGTAGGCGAAGATAAGAATCGCCCTTTACTGGCTGGAGGCGCGAAGCAGCGGATAGAGGCTCTACTAGAAGAACGCAAGAACGCTTATCTCTTCGCACATCATCATGTGAATACGACAGGTAAGAGTGTTGAACAAGTCTCGGATGAGATTTTAATGCGTTGCCGCGGTTAACCATCAATTCAAAAAGGAGAACTCATAATATGGACGTTATCGTTAGACCAACTCCTGAGTTAAAAGGGGAGATCGGGGCATTATCATCAAAGAACTATACAACACGTTATTTGCTGGTTGCCGCACTGGCTGAAGGAACAAGCACAATCTATTATCCGGCTCATAGTGAGGACAGTGATGCGATGCGTCGTTGTATCTCCGATCTCGGCGCTGTGTTGGAGGAAGATGAGGAGAAGATTGTCATCACAGGATTTGGGCGGCATCCGAAGGATATTAAGGAATTGAACGTAGGCAATGCTGGCGCCGTACTGCGCTTCTTATTAGCGATTGCAGCTCTGTGTCCGGATGTTACCTTTGTGAATACGTATCCAGACTCGCTAGGTAAGCGCCCGCATGATGACTTGATCGAATCTCTGCAGAATATGGGGGTAGAGATTGAGCATCGGGATGGTAAGCTGCCGATTACAGTCCATGGTGGCGCAGCGAAGGGTGGCAAGATTAAGGTATCTGGTGCGGTCAGCTCACAGTTCCTTAGCGCATTGCTGTTCCTAACACCACTGCTTGAGGAA
The DNA here is from genome assembly GCA_036498705.1 of Paenibacillus sp. Taxonomy (GTDB): domain Bacteria; phylum Bacillota; class Bacilli; order Paenibacillales; family Paenibacillaceae; genus Fontibacillus. The sequence goes on along the minus strand of DASYFA010000189.1, from coordinate 444 downwards.
GATAGTGAGATTGAGGTTGTCAATGATCTGAAATCGAAGGTTGTCATCGGACAAACGCTGGAGGTGTTGGAGCAGGCGGGAATCGTCATTCATGCCAGCGAGGATTTGATGAATTATAGAGTGCCTGGCCGTCAATCCTACCAAGCGAGGGATTATACGGTGCAGGGGGACTATCCAGGCTCAGCGGCGATTCTGGCCGCAGCTGCGGTGACAAATTCGGATGTGAAAGTGCATCGTCTTATGGAACATAGCAAGCAAGGAGAGCGGGCTATCGTTGACGTTCTGCGCATGATGGAGGTTCCTCTGACCCATGAGGACGGAATCGTCCATGTTCGTGGCAATGGCCGCCTGCAGCCGCTTGAATTTGATGGTGACGCAGCGACGGATGCTGTACTCGCTATGGTAGCTGCTGCCGTATTTGCCGATGGCACATCTCGTTTTTAT
>DASYFA010000188.1:0-4303 GCA_036498705.1 Paenibacillus sp. | reverse complement strand
GTAATGGACGGATATCCTCTCAACATCAGATAGGATACTTGCCGCAGCATCCGTCTTTCTATAAATGGATGAGTGGTATGGAGTTTGTCATCTACGCGGCCAGACTTAGCGGAATGAGTAAGCGAGAGGCGAGAAGCGAGGCGGAGGCTGCCTTGGAACGAGTAGGCTTGAAATCAGCAGCCAGGCGTCGGATCTCCGGGTACTCTGGCGGAATGAAGCAGCGTCTTGGCCTGGCTCAAGCGCTTGTCCATCACCCGGATTTGCTGCTGCTCGATGAGCCGGTCTCGGCGCTTGATCCGGTTGGCCGTAGAGAGGTAATGGAGCTGCTGCAGGAACTGAAGGGTGAGACGACAATCCTCTTATCCACGCATGTGCTCCATGATGCCGAGGAAGTTTGTGATCGAGTTATGATGATGAGAGAGGGCGAGATTGTCGAGAACGGTGAATTGTCAGACCTGCTCGCCAAGTATAGCTTGCCGGTATTGAATTTACAGCTTGAGCATCAAAGCAGTCAGAGTGCCGCAGATTGGCTGAAGTCACTACGTGAGCGTTCATTTGTGATGGAATATGAACAGCATGGTGGTGTAGCGACAATTACGGTTAACAATATGAAGGAAGCCAGAGCGGTCATTTTATCCGAAGCGGCGGAACGCCATATCCCTCTACAGCGCTTCGAGGCAGGTTCATCCTCGCTGGAGGAAATGTTTATGAAGGTGGTTCAGTCATGAGGAATACACTGTTGCTATATGGTAAGGAAATGCTGGAGATGAGCCGGAGCTATAAATTGCTGTGGGTTCCCGTCGTTTTTATATTACTTGGTGTTATGCAGCCGGTTGTAATGTCCTATCTACCTGAATTGCTAGCCGCTTCGGGTGATGTATCTGCTGAACTAGCAAGCACCATAGCTGTACCTAGCGCATCTGAAGTTATGGCCCAGGTATTGAATCAATATAATACGATTGGTATTCTCCTTGTCGTGGTTGCTGGTATGAATATAGTGGCTGGGGAACGATACTCCGGGACAGCAGCATTAATATTAGTTAGAAAAGTAAACTCTACTCAGTTCATCGTTGCGAAGTGGTTAGGACATATAACACTTATAGTTATCTCGTATGCACTCAGTTATTTGGCAGCATGGTATTATAGTAGTGTTATGCTGGGCAGCTTGGATTGGGGAATGACCCTTAAAGCAGGAGCGATCTATTTATGCTGGATTTTGCTAGCAGCCTCGATCATCTTACTATTTAGTACGGTATTGAAGGGGGGAGCAGCTGCACTGGCTTCAATCTTGCTACTAGTCGTGTTGAGTATGAGTTATAGCTTGCTTCCTTCTTGGTTCAGCTGGAGTCCGGCTAGATTAGCAGCAGATGCGATGGGTCTGCTTAGCGGAACTGGTAGTGTAAATATTGCCGGCCCACTGTTATTAACGGCGCTTGCTGTACTGCTATGTGTTGCGGGAGCATCATATATTATGCGTAATCAAGCTATTCAGGATCAGCCATAATTTTAGTTATTGATCTAACGAGCATCTATTCCAGCAACGGTTTTCTCTTGCTGGATAGATGTTTTTTTTGTTCCTTTATTTCCCACATAGCTCCACAACGTATCTTCACTTTGATATACTTGTAATTCCAGATGATTGTAACTAGTCAGCAGGAAGGTGAGAGTATGAATATGGATTTTGAACTGTTGCTTCGGGTTCTTATTGCCGGGATTTGCGGTGTAGTGATCGGTTATGAGCGCAAGAATCGGATGAAGGAAGCTGGGGTTCGTACCCATTTTGTCGTCTCTGTTGGTGCGGCTTTGATGATCATTGTGTCTAAATACGGATTTCAGGACCAGATCGGCTGGAGTAATCTGTCTTTGGACCCGTCCAGGGTGGCCGCAGGGGTGGTTAGCGGTGTCGGCTTTCTCGGTGCAGGGATGATCTTTATGCAGAAGAATACCGTCCGTGGACTCACAACGGCCGCAGGGATATGGGCAACCGCTGGCATTGGCATGGCGGTTGGTGCGGGAATGTATTTTATCGGAATCGGGGTTATGATCATTATCGTGATCGGACAGATCGTACTGCATGGTCGTCTCAACTGGTTGGCATCTCCCAAGACGGAGAAGCTGTTGGTTACTCTTGACAATGATGAAGAGATTATTCATGGATTCATGGAGAGGCTGTCGGAGCGGCATATTTCTGTCATCGGCTTTGAAGCGGAACGCAAGGATGAGGAGATGGTGCTACGTCTCACAGTGCAATTTAGAGCAGGCTCAGATATTGGAAAGTTATTATCATTTATGGAACAAGAGACCATTGTCAAGAAGATGAAGATCGGGGAATAGTGAGGATATAACTTCACAATGGAGATGCCTTGCCCTTCTCATTATTTTTTAGTAGGATTATATAAAAGTAAGGAGAGCCCGCTTATGGTGCTCTATTATTTCTAAGTATATATCAGGGAGGTAAGACGATGCTGCCTTTGGGAGAGAGAATTGTAATCGTCGGCGATGCTTTTGAGCAGAATCTTCCTGTTGGGGAATATGGTTATGTCATTGCTTACGACCGTAATCCGGACAATGCCTTTGATTATCTTGTTCGGTCTCCGAAGACTGGACGGAATTATTTCGTCCCTTCGAGTGATATCGAATCCGAAGAACTGCTAACCCAGCAAGAAGTAGAGTTCACTACGAGAGAAGCTCTGATCGACTATGCTCTGGCTACTTATAATGAGAAGCTGTTCATGCATATTATGAATGGCGAGGATGAAGAGGCTGAAGAGCTGGAGGAATCTGCCAAGGAACCTTTATCGCAGGCGGAGTTTATTAAGCAAGTCAATTTGCGAGCTTGGATATAAGTGCTAGATTAGAAGCGATTGTCTAAGCTCGATAAGAGAGCCGGCCTATGGGGCGGGCTCTTTTTTTCTGTGACTGGCAGCTGGCTTTTGTTTGGTTTCGCGTTAACGGATTGAATTGGACCTCATTCTACAATATAATTTTATTCATCCGAATAAAGGGAGGACGACTATGAGTATCCAGGTGCAAGACGTGGAGCATGTTGCAAAACTCGCACGTCTGAAATTAAATGATGAAGAGCGGGAAATGTTCACTGGACAATTGAATGCGATTTTACAATATGCCGAGAAATTGAATGAACTCGATACGGATAATGTGGAGCCGACAACGCATGTTCTGCCGCTTAGCAACGTCATGCGGGAGGATAAGGTTCATGAGAGCCTGTCGCAGGAGCAAGTATTCCGTAATGCGCCTGACGAGGAAGACGGACAATTCAAAGTACCGGCCGTCTTGGAATAGAAGAGGTAGTTCAAAAAGTTCGCTTTTAAAACCGGTCTTTTTGAACATGTAATAGAAGTAGATAGTCCCGAAAATTTTGGAAGGAGGAAGATGAAGTGACGTTATTTGATTTGCGCTTGCAGGAACTACATAATCAGCTCAGCAAGAAGGAGCTGTCCGTTACGGATCTGGTAGGGGAAGCGTTCACCAGAATTAAGGAGCATGATGAGCGTGTAGGCGCTTATTTGACATTAAATGAAGAGGGGGCCCGCGCTGAAGCGGCTCGTCTCGATAACAAGCTGGGTAGCGACGAGGCTAAAGGCTTGCTATTCGGTCTGCCGGTAGGTATTAAGGATAATATGGTGACGGAGGGGCTTAGGACGACTTGTGCCAGCCAATTTCTATCTAACTATAATCCGATTTATGATGCTACGGTAGTAACCAAGCTGAAGCAGGCCGAAGCTGTCACTATTGGTAAGCTAAATATGGACGAGTTCGCTATGGGTGGTTCGAATGAGAATTCAAGCTTCCATCCGGTGCGCAATCCATGGGATTTGACCCGGGTTCCCGGCGGTTCCAGCGGTGGATCGGCTGCAGCCGTTGCAGCGGGCGAGGCTTATTTTACACTCGGTTCCGATACCGGCGGATCGATTCGCCAACCTGCATCTTACTGTGGTGTAGTTGGATTGAAACCGACTTATGGACTCGTATCGCGGTACGGTCTGGTCGCATTTGCATCCTCTCTGGATCAGATTGGACCTATTACGAAGAATGTCGAGGACGCCGCTTATGTGTTGCAAGCTATTTCAGGACATGATGCGAAGGATTCCACTTCAGCAAATGTGGATATTCCTGATTATGTGAGTGCATTGTCCGGCGAGATTTCTGGACTTAAGATTGCAGTACCGAAGGAATATCTGGACGGAATCGATCCTCAGGTCAAGGCTTCTGTGCTTGAAGCTCTTCGGGTATTGGAAGGCCTTGGTGCAGAGTGGGAAGAAGTATCGTTGCCACATACGGA
>DASYFA010000187.1:0-12256 GCA_036498705.1 Paenibacillus sp. | reverse complement strand
CCGTCAGAACAGGCGTCATCACCAGCCAATAATAATGATAGCTCTGAAGAGGCTCCCCGACAATAAGCGTCTGATAAATCGTAAAGGTACCGTATCCGAAGATGAATACGACGTTAAGAATAAGCCCGACAGTAATGCTGGTGAAGTAAGTCATGACGGCAATCAGGAACGAGACGTTCAACAGGACCATGTTAATCAAATATCGATCCGGATCCCCCGCCGTGAAGATGATATGGATGAAGCAGACTATAAATAACAACAGAAAAGCCGCATCCGACAATAAGCTACTCTGAAAACGTCTCATTATTCTCCCCTCGCTCTCTTTCTGTACTTACGAATCAGAAGAACGAGCGATACGACTACCAGCAGGAAGGTGAGTCCCGCAGCAGCAATGAAGGCCATGATATCTCCTCGCTCGGTAATCTGAGCGACCAATCCATTATCTGCTTGTTCAGCTTGTTTCTTGAAGCGGAAAGCCTTCGTATTCCCGTCTATATCTGTGACAACACCATCTCCGAAGACCTTCCACTTGGCGCTGTCCGTAGCCAGCAATCCCGAAGCCAAGTAGCTGTATTTCGAACTTGCTCCTGTCACAGCAAGCCAAGCGTATCCCTTCGCATAAGGGGACTCCATTAATTGCAGAGTTCCGATCCGCTTGCCGTAATTCTCCTCGATACTCATCTTCTCATTGGATTGTATTCCTTCTCCATTGGACCCATATTGGAAAAATAACTTGTCGTTATTCTTCTGTAACCAAGCATTGTCTTTGTAGGAACCGATGGATATGAGATTATGCTGCTGCAGTTCGGACTCTCCCGGAAGCCCGCCATTTTTATAGAAGCTTACCTCGCCGGTATTAGCTTCCGCGTACTTGCCAAGCAAATGGAACAGATTGCCGATTGTCTGATAGCCGTAGGAATCCAGCTGATCGGGCAGCAGCACTGCGATCTTGTTGAAGCTTGCATCTCTCAGGAACGGATTCGGATAATTGTTGAACAACAAGTCCGTACGATCCTTCGTATTCAATTGGAGCATGGAATCCTTAGTGATAAACGCCCAAGGCATCTGATCTTGAAGTTCAATACAGCCAGCACTAATCAGTTCAAGATCAAAGGCCACAGTGACTGAAAAATTACCTGAGACCTCAAGATTCTTCGGAATCGTCAGTGTAAGCTGATCCTGGTTAGAAGCCTCTTTAGTCAGCTTCTTGCTGCCGATCGGCGTGTCATTGATTAGAACCGTCACGAGAGAACGGTCAAAATCCAGATTGTCCGAATAGCGGAAATCAAGGCTGATCTTGCTCGATTCAGCAATGAAGCGGTTTGCTGGCAGCGAGACGAAGTAGCCCTTCTCTTGATGCATCATCCCGGTCAGCTTGTCCCCGGTCTCCGTAAGCGTTACATTGCGGCTTACGCTAATCTCCGGCGTCTCCACCTTTGTGCTCGCATCGAGCCATTTCTCCGCTCCATCCAGTTGGTCTATCAAAGTCTGATTTCCAATCAGGCGACCAGCCTTCTTAAGCAGAGTAGGGTCCTCCGATGTCACGATCAGCGCGGTTTGCCCGCCTGACTTCACGACGCGGATCAACGCTTTGTCTGTAAGGCTTACTTGTCCCAGCGCCTGCTTCCATTGATCAGGCAAATGGCTATACAGCGATACAACCGCTAATGTCTCACGCTGAGTCAGCGTAGAGTCACCCCACGGCAGCATCGGAATCGAATTCTTCTCCGAACGGTTGCCCTTAGCAAAGCCAGAAAGTGCATATACAGCTGCTTCAAGCTCTGCAGGGTCACTGTCCTTTGGAACGCTAAGCGCGCTAAGACCCTGCTCTAATGAGTCCAGGCCAATGAACCGTTGATTGAAATCACGGATACTTTCGCCAATGTCTTTTTTGGAATAATTGACTGTAAAATAAGAGTTCTTGTATAACTCAAGCCAATTGTCCCGCTTTTCTACAGGCACACAGATTTGATCTGGCAAATTGGTCACAATATATCCCTCGACGGAGAGCGAATTGCCCCCTGACACCAGCAGGTCCTTGGGTACCGCTACACTTATCGTTTGCCTCTTCTGTTCATCCACCACGGGACGGAAGGAATAGAACGCCGTACCGTTCATCTTAAGCGTAACACTCGATACTTCTCTTCTTGATAATTGAGTTGCCTGGTAATCGAGGTTCAGTGTCAGCGTGCTGACATCCCAATAATCCTCCAGTTGGACATATAGTGTACGCGCTGCCGTAACTCCCGATAATGACACGTTCGATGAAGTCAAAGGCGCCTCATAAGTGAACCGATCTCCGCTCTGAACGGGCTCGGCATATACCTGGCCACAGGATATTACGAATATTATGAAGCAAAGAATACCTGAGATCATGGATCTTTTTTTCACGTTTCTCCCCCTTATCTTAATAGCGTTCGGTTTTGTACCACTTTACTTCTCTTTTGAAGATCAGATCCTTAATGTAGTTGTATAGGCCATAAGCGGCCACAACCATCCACAACTGACAGTAAGAAACATACATCAGTATAATAATCCACAGATTGGAGAGCCTCATCTCTCCCTTCTCGGTAATCAACGTCACGAAAGTACCTGTCACAAATAGAATGATGGCCAGCAGCCACAGGAACGAACTGAGCCCGGCAATCGTAGTATGAACGAGTCCCAATGCATATAGGATGAGCAGAACGTCGGACATAATAAGCGATGTCAGCAGTAAGAAATAAATCGATAAGAAATAGAGAAGGTCAAAATGAATCCGTCTTGCTGACCGATCAAATAATAGCGGCAAGTTCTTGACAATGACATAAATATTGCCCTTCGCCCATCTCGTCCGCTGCTTGAACCAAACCTTCAACGTCTGCGGCTCCTGCTCCCAGGTTACCGACTTGGGCTGGAATTTGATGCGGTAGCCCATCATGTAAATGCGGAAGCTGATCTCCGTATCCTCGGCGATCGCCTTGACGTCCCAGCCTCCGATCCGCTCAATAATCTCCCGACGCATAATGAAGTTCGTCCCCGGGATGGTGCACAGCTTGAATAGCTTCCAACGTCCGGCCTGAGCCATCCATTGGAAGGATAGCGTCTCAATATTGATGAAGCGAGTGAGTAGGCTGGCATTGCGATTACGGGTACGGAATTTACCGATCACCGCTCCCAGTGTCTTATCATGAGTAATCTCCCCAACAAGATAGCGAAGAGCTGTCTTCTCCGGCGTATTATCGGCATCGTAAATTGCGATATACTCCCCTTTGCTCTGCTTGAAGCCAATATTCAGAGCGTTGGACTTGCCTTTGCCGCCCGTAATATTATCCGTGTTAATTACGATCAAATTCCGTTCCTTGTGCTTGTCCTGAAGCTTCGCTAGGAGTTCGCTGCTATTATCGCTCGAATTGTCATTAATCACGATAATCTCATAACGGTCATGTGGATAATCCAGCGCAAGCAAAGCCTCCACCGTCTGCGTAATCACCTTACCCTCATTATGAGCGGGTACCATCAGCGTGACGAAGGGAATCTCCTCCGGGAGCGGCGGCACCTCGCGCCTCTCATTCTCTATGTAATACAGGTATCCAGAAATGATCAGCACCACATTAATGAGAAGCAGTGACCATATACTGATGACAGCGATCAGCATTAAGATGTCTGCAGCAGTCATGACTGCCTCCTTACTTATAAAATTTCCTCTTATACATGCGATATCCAATAATCAGAAAACCGGAAAATACGAACAAAGTAATAAAAATAATAATGATAAAAATTCTGTTCTGGACCGAAAACCAGGTTTCAAAGCTCTTCTGCTCCTGCTGCTTATATTCATAATCAGAGCTTGTCTCCACATGGCTTGCCTGAATGCCTATATTCGTTCCGTTCAATACAAGTGAACCACGCTCTGATCCTAATTGATTTGCCTCGGTCGTTACTAGATGTGCTTCATTCTTATAGTCATCGAAATTAATCCAGCTGTTCCGAAGTTGATTCGTCAGACTCTCAAGCTCTTCCTCTGTCTGAACAAAGTCATACGTGATCGCCATATTCATCGAAGGAGGGTCGATCATCCGGCCATCGATTAGGTAACGCTGTAAGTACGGTTGAGTCACGCTATACAGCGAGGAGTGGAACGCCTGCGACCTATTGAGCTCTTCCTTATGGATTGGACGCTTGTCCGGGAATAAGACGACAGAGTCGAAGAACGACATACCTTCCTGAACAAAGTGCTCATCATAAGACCAGTACATTTCGGTACCCATCCCAAGTGGTACAACGCCCGCCTCTGCCAGCACATCAATAAAATGTTCCATTTGACGATACAAGCTGCGATCCAGATCCTGAATGGTCGTAGCAACAACGGGCGATTCGACCAGAATCGTGCCATTGCGAGACTGAACATATTTCAATGTATTGATATAGCGCTTCATAGCCGGATAATCCGTATTGTTGAACACCGGATGTACACTAATGATGAATGGAATTCCCGCCTCAAACAGCTCATCTGACATTCGTTCCAGCAGAGGCAGGTTCGAGAACGGATAAATCTCTTTGAACAGAAGGTAATTATGGCCATTCTCCCCATGCTGAAGCCAACCCTTGAGTACATAGGATAAAGCCATTTCACTTAACGTATCCTTCTCCAAGAAAGGAACATAAGCGTACCCTCCCTTACTCATCCCATAGGCATAATTTGCATCCTGCACCTTCAACGTACCGTATCGCTGTACGTCCGGTGCATTTGAGTTATAGATAGATGTAAGATGAATCGACTTCTCGGCGAAAGGGCCAATCGACAGATCCGCCATTTTCTCCACGGCTTGTACCTGTAGACCTAACGTATGAATCAGCTTGGACCGAGGCGAGCCTCCAATGTAGAGAATATCTCCCGAATAAGACTGTAAGTCTTTGAAATAATCACTATCCTCATCCGTAAGATCAGAGCGGTTCTGTACCTCGATCAGTCCGGAATATCCCTTCAGCTCTCCTGAAGTATAAGTATCGATCGACTGGACCGTAACCTGAACCTGAAATGCAGCGAGCAGCCGCTTCAATACCTCCACATTGCCTTCCTGCTCTGTTCCCACATCTAGGCTGTCATATATGATAAGTATTGAGGGAGAGGAGGTCCGGGCATCCGCCTGTGCCAAGAACGGACCAACGGGAAGAATAAGACCTATAATAAGCGGTACTAATACCGCAGCTAGCCAACGACGATGATGACGCCTCAAGCAGATCCTCCTCTCTTCTTCGTTATGATTCATGGTGCACCGCCGGCTTGTTCTGCCATAGATTACGGCAAATGGCATCTGCTACCACCGTGAACGTAACCAAATCAAATGCGGCAGTGAACAGAAATTCATGCTTTGACAAGTCCGCATCCCCGGCCCCAATAATCGAGACGAGAATTCCAGACAGTCCCATGAACATCAGCATCAGCATCAGGGGGAGCCGCACCATGCCTCGCACATTCCGAGCCTTAATGGCAGCAATGAACTGAGGGGTGTATATCCCCGTAATGACTAGCATCCAGATCACGATGAAGCCGAAGGTCTTGGGGGCGAGCGCTCTCTTTAGTTCACTATACCCGGAGAAGAATTTCGTCTGGGCGCCAAAAGGCTTGCCAGCAGCTTTCTCATAGTTCCCCATTGCTGGCGGGCGAATCGTAAATGCATTCTTTGCCGCAATATCGAGCATTTTCCCCGCCTGATCAGGATGACTTATATAGTAAGTAAGAATGGATACGAAGCCGTAATGTTTATAGAAGTTATCCTCAAGAATTGAGGAGTTTACGTCTACAGTCGTGTAAGGTTCATAATAAATACTCTCATTAAGAACAGCGTACTGCCTGTCGATCCCGAAGCTTTTCAAGGTTGCCTCCGGGTCTTCAGACTGCATCAAGACCCCACGTGTCATCGCATGGTATTTGTTAATATTTACGAACTCCTTCGGAATCAACACATAGGTGGCGATACCTGCAAACATCAATAGAGCAAGCGATGAAGCTACCATCGCGCGGAAAGTTCTCTGTCGGCGCACGAAGATTAAAATAATGCCCATTATAGCAATAATGATGCCGACGGGGGCATTTTGCTGCTTACTGGTCGTAATTAAAAGACCACTGATCAAGAAAATAATCATCATCGTAAAGTCGGAGTATCGTCTGCGGAATATCAATAGACCTGAGGCAAATAAATAGATGAGCATAATCCAGACCATACTCTCACTAAAGAACGAATTGAAAAAGGCAGTATAAGCGGTGTCCGCGAACAAGAAGACGGCCAGAACGGCCACGATATACCCATATTTACGTTTCATTCTCCAGGTTAAGGCCTCGACGAACAGATAGACGGCAACTGTATATAAAATAGTTAGAAGTGCCCCCTGCACTCGAATATCGAATACCTGCTTGTCGAACCAATGATTGATCCAGACTGATAGGCGGATCAGTAGAGACTGTGATGAGGTCAAGGTCGCCCCATTCTCATTAAAATACTGAAAGATTCCAAATCCCTTATTAAAGTAGCCTAAATACAAGCTGTCATAATCTGGCGTATTGAAGTACAGACCATTGCTGTATAGGACACGGAAATAGTCCCCATTATCAGCCATCCCGATATAAGGCGGCACGAACAATGCAATGACAGTAATGATCAGTACCAATGCCGCTGCCAGTAGAGATGGTGAAACATAGCGGCTGAACTGAACGACTCTATATTCCAGCTTTTCCATCCAACGAGCCTTTGCTGCCAAATGACTTCACCTACCTTCTTGCCTGCCCATCCTCGGCTCTAGTGAGCATAGGCAAGCAATGCCATCAAATTATCAAATGAATAGGCCTGCTTCGTTCCTGGATCCCCGAAGCCGCCATAGAACGGGCTTGTCTTATTGTGAATCTGATACTTCTCCATCTGCTGAATACTATCTCTATATAATCCATCATCCCCCAGCACAGACCCGATCATCGCCGCTATGGCATATATTGCGGTTGACTGGATCTGATTCAGCGGTTTACCCTGTTTGTCATATTGACCGTATAGTGTTCCACCACTCACCTGATCATTCAAGTAAGAGATGCTCTCAGGGTGCTCCAGACCGGCCTCTGCTAATGATAAGATGGTCAGCAGTGACTCCACGGTGTTAATCCCTTCCGATTGATAAGAATCCGTATCATATTCATATCTTGTCTCGTAGAAAGGAAACGCATCCGACAAATATCCGTTCTGCAGTATCGTCTGCATATTCTCAGTCAGTGCCGTCCTCTGCTTAGCTGGGATTGGCAACCGCTGCAGGGTCTTCAAATCGATATAGCATAAAGTTACAAAATTATTGTTGTTCTTGTATTTTTCATCGTAAAAATCAAACATCTTGTTATCCTTCGTGTTATAACGATAGAACAGCTCTCCGTAAGTGTCAGCTAACTCTATATATTCCGGGGCAAACCGATCTCCCGCCTCGTACAGGGCCCGAATAATCCGGAGGTCATCCACCGCGGCATTGATCGTATACTTCTCACTCTTTTTGGGACTGTACCTATAACTAAAGCCTGAAGGAAGCTCAAATACTCTCTTGGCCAGCTCCCATTCCGCTTGAAAGTCATCCTTGCGGTTCGTTAATACGTAGTAACGCATCATTAGACCGGCCGATTCACTTAATACCTCATGACCACTAGCAGCCGTCCCCGTCTCACTACTGTCCAGATAATTCGTATACACTCCGTCAGGACCATATAATTGGCTTAATACGAAATGTTCTGTACGCTCGCGATACAATTTCAATCTTTCCTTATAAGCTGCATCACGGCTAATCGGCGAACGATCTGGCTGCGTACGTTCTACTTGTTCTGCTGTCTGCCCTTGCTGCAGCGGCATTTTGCCACAGGCTGTAAGCACACTGAGCAGCATTGCAACACTGAGCATGCATGTTCCAAATTGCTTCAACTTTTTTCTCCTATTCAAGGTCTTGCACCACAACTTTCCTGATCGTTATTTGGTGATCATCTCAGATGGGGGATAATATTGATAAGTCGTATTCGCCCGCGTCTCTTCATGAGGATAGTGAACAGTCTCTCTTACAATATATTGAGGTCTGCCCTTGCTCTCATCATAAATTCGGGCAATATATTCACCCATTACTCCGAGCGATAGCATCTGAACGCCGCTGAACAATGTAATAGCCGTCATGATCGACGTCCAGCCTCGCTCTACTGTAGGGAGGTCGAACAGTTTCGCGCACAAAGAGTACACGAGTACAATGAAAGCCAATACTACAGTAAGCATGCCCATCCGGGTAATCAGCTTCAGCGGTTTGGACGAAAATGAGAATATGCCGTCGGAAGCAAAGGCAAGCATCTTCCGCAGCGGATATTTCGTAGTGCCCGCAAAGCGCTCATTCCTGTCATACTCGACATAGGTCTGGTTGAATCCAATCCAGCTGATGATCCCGCGAATAAATTTATTCTTCTCTGTCATCCGGTTGAACACATGTACAACTTTGTGGTCGATCAAGCGAAAATCCCCTGTATCACGAGGTATTTCGGTATCCGACATCCGCTGAAGGAAGCGGTAGAACAATGACGCCGAAGCGAGTTTAAACAATGTCTCACCTTTGCGCTTCCTGCGCTTACCGTATACAACGTCATAACCTTCTTCCCATTTCTCCAGCATCTGGTGAATTACCTCAGGAGGGTCCTGTAAATCGGCGTCGATAATGACGACGCAATCCCCTCTCGAGATGTTGATTCCTGCCGTTACCGCGGCCTGATGGCCGAAATTTCTAGCGAAATTAACGATCCGTACATGTTCATCTATTCTAGCCAGGTCATCAAGGATACCCACTGTACGGTCCTTGCTCCCGTCATTCACAAAGACAAGCTCATAATCATAACTTGTGTCGAGCATTACATCTGATAATTTATCGTAGCACTGCCGAATGACTTCCTCCTCATTGTAAGCAGGGATTACTACCGATATGCATTTATTGTCCATCTAACCCACTCCTTTGATTCTATAAATTATTATAAAAACGAATATATCAATAAGTCCCTTAAATCATTGAAAATCGACAAAAAATAAAAAGTAATATAACGAAAAATTTCATCACGTTACTATCATTTTCATTTGTTTTCATATTTTTTGTTGGTTTTCAATCTTTTTCACGAAAAATGGTAATATAGTCATTATCTATGGGGCTTAAGGGGATAATTTACGATATTTTACGACTTGAGGAGCACTTCTTGATCTCTATTGAGCATTATAGCAGTTGAAACTGAACAATTTCTTAACAACATTGTGATATCAAACATGTACCTGTATATGCACAGATAGCCAATTATCGATCTAACTCGAAATAAATGTCGAAAGCTCTGAAATGGTTGGAAGAGTACTAACAGACATAGTGTACATCAATGTGATACACCAATAGTGAGGACAAATAAATATATATGGGGCCAAAACAAAGCTTGGATATCATCATCTCAATCATGAGATTCAGGAGGTCTTGCGAATCTATTATAGCAAAATATCATATGATTTCAAGTCTTATAAGATATAAAGGCACTGCCATCTACTGTTAATCTTAGAAAATTGTCACGACAATAAGTGTGTCCCTTCGGTTATTCACCGATAAGGACACCCTATTTTCACGATACCATATTACTTCTCTTACTCCGACTGCTTCTGCCCGAATGCCGCCTTTGCATCCTCCACCATTTCTTTGGCGAACTCCTCCCTTTGCTTGTCGGGAACCGGCATCTTGTTCAGCGGAGTCGTCTGCACTTCATACTTGCTCAGGCCTTGAGACTTCTTACTCATGCTATCCTGCACCCCCTTCAGCTGTTACAGAGTCCAACTGTAGGATGCGGTAATAGCCAAAGTTTTATGCGCTTTTCTTATTTCAAAATTCCTTTGAATGCTTCGGTTTGCTGTTTGATACCTACTTCAGTCGCAAAGCGCTCGATGCTGGATGCCCCGAAGAAGCCCTCTACATTCTTCGTTCGAGCCAGTACATATTCCGCATCCCCTGGCTCAGCAATAGGACCGCCGTGGCACAGCACCATAATATCCGGATTCACCGCCTTGCCTGCATCACAGATTGCCTGAATTTTATCTACACAATCATCCAGCGTTAAGGCCGTTTTGGCACCAATCGTTCCCTTCGTTGTCAGTCCCATATGAGCAACCAGGACATCTGCTCCAGCCTCAGCCATCTGCTTAGCCTGTTCTGGGTCGAATACGTACGGGGTCGTTAGCAAATCCAGCTCATGCGCTTTGCGGATCATCTCCACTTCCAGATCATAACCCATACCCGTCTCTTCCAGGTTGGCGCGGAACACCCCGTCGATCAGACCTACCGTCGGGAAGTTCTGCACTCCAGCGAAGCCTTGATCCTTCAGTTGCTTCAGGAAGATGTCCATAATCCGGAATGGATCGGTGCCGCATACCCCGGCCAGAACCGGCGTATTCTTCACGACCGGAAGCACTTCATTGCCCATGTCTACAACGATCTGGTTCGCATCGCCATAGGCCATCAAACCAGCCAACGAGCCACGTCCTGCCATCCGGTAGCGGCCTGAATTATATATGATAATCAGGTCAACACCGCCTGCTTCCGCACTCTTTGCAGAAATTCCGGTTCCTGCACCAGCACCCAACAGCACATTGCCTGCGGCTACCTCTGCTTTTAATTTCGCCAATACCTCTGCTCTTGTCTTCATCTGTATTTCCTCCTCGGTTATATGAATTGCTTCATGAGTCCTGTTCCATCAGTTCCACTAGCTTCTTAGCAGCGGCCACAGCAAATACCTGATCGTTGATATTCGCATCTAGTTCAATGAATTCAACCTTACTGTTATCGATATGCTGCCGCAGCATATTGAACAGTATTTCGTCCTCGGCTACTCCGCTGAACGGACCACCCTCAACATCAAGCATCGAGACCCCTTTGAGCGGAATCATCAGTGCAGTTGGTCCTTCGCTCATGTTCAGCTTATCGGCAATAATCTCACCCAACTGACGATTCTCCTCCACTGTCGTCCGCATCAAGGTAACTGATGGATTGTGCTTGTACAGGTTGCGACCCTTGAACTGTTCCGGCACCGTATCATACGGTCCGAAATTAACCATATCGAGCGCTCCGGTTGACACGACCTGCGGTACCTTACAGCGCCCCGCCGCCTCCAACCGGTGCGGGCCTGCTGCTAACACTCCGCCGACCAGTTCATCGCACCACTCGGTCGTTGTAAGATCCAGAACTCCGTCGATAAATCCGCCTTCAATCAGGCTCTCCATCGTTTGTCCGCCCGTTCCGGTAGCATGGAAGACAAGCACCTCATAGCCCTGTTCCTCTAAATACTCACGCGCATAATCCACGCATGGCGTCGTAACACCAAACATTGTCGCTGCAATCAGCGGCTTTTTATCCTGCGGTGGAGCTGATTCGAACTGGACCATGCCTGCGATCGCATGCACGGCATTCGTAAATATCCTTGTGGAGAAGGAATTCAGTCCTGATACATCCACGATTGACGGGAACATCATAATATCGCTCGTCCCCACGTAAGGGGCCGTATTACCGGATGCAACGGTCGATACCATCAGCTTCGGCACACCGATCGGCAATGCTCTCATACCTGCCGTTACAATCGATGTCCCTCCCGTTCCGCCAAAGGATAGAATACCGTCAAATTTGCCTTCTGCGTAGAGCTTCGGGATCAACTGCTCCATTCCCTTAGCTAGCGCCTCCGTACCGATGGAACGATCCTTCTTCCCGGCAATTTCATCGATGTTCATGCCCGCTGCTGCTGCCACGCCTCTATTCGAGACATCCGGGGTAAATAACGGTGCAAACACGCCACAGTGAATCGTATAGGCCTTCAACCCTAGACCCTCAATCACCGATTTCACATACAAAAACTCTTTGCCTTTGGAATCAAATGTCCCCGCAATAGCTATCGTCTTCACTGTATGCCCTCCTTCAATAACTTGATTCAGGTTCCAGCGAAATTGACCTGCAGGCGATCGCCTTGAACCTCTATGGCTCTATAATACAGCGCTTTCAAAAGAAAGTAATCGTACGCTTGTATGATGTTCATGTATATTTGTCTGATGCTTGTTTGCGGAAGGATTGCGGCGTCATGCCGGTATATTTCTTAAAGGTCTTGCTAAAATGAACATAATCCGGGTACCCAACCAGTTCGGCGATTCTCGTTAGGGACAGCTTCGTATGCCTCATTACATCCTGAGCTTTATGGATACGATACTTGGCCAGA
>DASYFA010000186.1:0-3559 GCA_036498705.1 Paenibacillus sp. | reverse complement strand
GAAGGCATTGAATGTGGTAACCAACCCACGGATAGCAGCGTGCCGACCGTCGCTCGCTTATTTGCTCCCGCGCCTAGTGCTTCGATGGAAATACGATGGTTGACAAAAATGTTCATAGCAACGAAACTACAGAACGTTATTTCCCCAAAAACAACGAATAAATAAATTTAACGAAACTCCATATCGTTATTTGGGAAAATCCAGACTTTTAACTCCTAAATTGCTTAAATAGCGATTCCCAGTTTCGTTAGGAATTTAATCAGTCCTTTTCGGCCCAAATAACGATACCCAGTTTCGTTAGAAATAAAATAAGGCAGATTCACTACAAAGAGTGAATCTGCCTTTTATTTGTTCCAGCTTAAGAATTTGCGATAGCAACCTTCTTCGGAGCTTCAATGGTGCCACCGCCGAGGCAAACTTCACCGTCGTAGAAGACGACCGCTTGTCCTGGAGTAATGGCCTTCTGCGGTTGATCGAAGATGACGCGTAGGGTGCCGTCCTCGTTCGGGATGATCGTTACGCCTTGATCAGGCTGGCGGTAACGGAACTTGGCAGTACATTTAAACGGCTCGTGCGCTAGCTTGTCCTGACCTGCGATCCAGTTGATACCGGAAGCAGTCAGCTCGGTGGAGTAGAGGCTTGGATGCTTGTCACCTTGTACTACATACAAGATGTTGCGCTCCAGATCCTTCTCAGCAACGAACCAAGGCTCTCCATTTCCTGAGCCACCGATGCCAAGTCCTTGCCGTTGACCGAGGGTATAATACATCAGGCCGTCGTGCCGGCCTTTGACTTCGCCAGTCACGATGTCGACCATCTCACCGGATTTGGCCGGCAAATATTGGCTTAGGAACTCACGGAAATTCCGCTCGCCGATGAAGCAGACGCCTGTGCTGTCTTTTTTCTTCGCCGTATATAATCCGGCTTCTTCCGCGATCCGCCGCACCTCTGGCTTCGGCAGATGGCCGATCGGGAACATCGCTTTGGACAGTTGCTCCTGATTCAGGGCATTCAAGAAGTAGGTTTGATCCTTGTTATTGTCGATTCCTCTAAGCAGTTGGTATCCTTCATCTTCATTTACTACACGGGCGTAATGGCCAGTAGCTACATAATCGGCGCCAAGATCGAGCGCTTTATTAAGGAACTCTCCGAACTTGATCTCGCGATTGCACATCACATCTGGATTTGGGGTACGGCCACGCTTATATTCTTCGAGAAAATAGGCAAATACTTTATCGAAGTATTCTTTTTCAAAATTGACTGTATAGTAAGGGATATCGATCTGTTCGCAGACACGCCGTACGTCTTCAGCGTCCTGCTCTGCAGTACAGACCCCGAATTCATCGGTATCATCCCAGTTCTTCATGAAAATTCCGATCACATCATAGCCCTGTTGCTTGAGTAGCAGTGCGGTTACTGAGGAATCTACGCCGCCGGACATACCCACTACGATGCGAGTCTCGCTATTTGGTTTAGACATATCTAATCACTCCTTTTAGACCGAAATCGGCCTGTTCATTATTGTAACATATACCTCCGGGATGTATACGATCAGATTGCCTTTGATTAGCATCGTTGAAAAAATTGTACGATTTTGATGAGAGATTTATTTCCCAAAGCTATAAAGGATATGATACGATAAGCAGAGGTAAGTGATAGGAATAGAGAGTTATACAATTCTCTTCTTGATCAAGGTTCCATTATATAAAGATTATTTGAAAATTGAAAGAGGTGGCTTCTTTGAAGATTTCTACAAAGGGACGCTATGGCTTAACGATCATGATGGAGCTGGCGGCAAAATTCGGTGAGGGACCAACTTCCCTAAAAAGTATCGCCGAGAAAAATCAATTGTCCGAGCATTATCTGGAACAATTGATCGCACCACTTCGCAATGCTGGTCTCGTCAAGAGCGTCCGCGGCGCGTATGGCGGTTACATCCTGTCCCGCGACGCCTCCGAGATTACAGCCGGGGATATTATCCGCGTACTTGAAGGACCAATCTCGCCGGTGGATTTCACGGAGGAGGATGATCCAGCCAAACGTGATCTGTGGCTTAGAATCCGCGACGGCATCGCTGAAGTGTTGGATTCTACGACCCTGGAGGATTTGATTACATTCGAAGAGCAAAGTACTAAAGAGAACTACATGTTCTATATTTAGTTCAATTCGGTACTTCTTGTCCGCCATAAGGAAAATCCAGATATATTCACAAAAATGACTCCATGCCAGGGGTCATTTTTGTCGAATTGAAACTTATAGGATGGATTGGACAGGCTTATTAGTATTAAGAACTTTTGTGCAACGTAGAACGTCTAATGGACTAAACAGCAGAGGGTAGCTATTACTGGTTAAGATAGATCTATAAGAATAAGGTGATATTCATGAAAATGAACAATATATATTTGGATCATGCGGCGTCTACGCCCATCCGGCCTGAAGTGGCTGAAGTAATGATGAAAGTAATGACAGAACAATACGGCAATGCTTCCAGCGTACATTCCTTTGGACGGGCAGCAAAGAGGCTGATTAGTTCGGCACGGGATCAGGTATCTTCTGTGATCGGATGTCGTTCAGATGAGCTTATCTTTACTGGGGGAGGTACGGAGAGCGATAATCTGGCTCTGTTCGGAGTTGCTGCAGCCCGTGCGGAACGGGGTAAGCATATTATTACGACGATGATAGAGCATCATGCGGTGCTGCATACATGCCAGAAGTTGGAAAAAGATGGGTATGAAGTCACTTATTTGCCAGTTGATCGCTATGGTAGAATTCATCCGGAACAGGTTGCAGATGCAATCCGTCCTGATACGATTCTCGTCTCGGTCATGTACGCGAACAATGAAGTAGGAACGATTCAGCCAATTGCGGAGATCGGGCAGATTACCGCAGAGCGTGGTATCGCATTTCATGTTGACGCTGTTCAGGCACTAGGAGCATTACCGATCCGTCTTAGCGAACTGCCAGTCGATTTAATGAGCTTCTCTTCTCATAAAATTAACGGTCCCCAAGGCGTAGGTGCGCTGTATATGGACAAGAATATGAAGCTGGAGCCGCTACAATATGGTGGATTACAAGAGCGGACGCGTCGTGCTGGTACGGAAAATATGGCCGGTATCGCCGGCTTTGCGAAAGCAGCCGAGCTAGCTAAGCAGGAGCTACAAGAGCGGACGCGCCGTGATGAGGAGCTGCGCCAGGCGTTACTTACAAATCTTAACGAACTGGTCGGCAGCAGCCACTACCATATCAACGGACATCCGGAGCATCATCTGGCTCATATGCTGAACATCAGCTTCCCGGAATGTGATACGGAGACGATGCTCATGAATCTGGATATGGAGGGGATTGCTATCGCGAGCGGTTCGGCTTGTACTTCAGGCTCGTTGGAGCCTTCCCATGTGCTAGAAGCGATGCATCTATCGCCAAATCTTTTGCAATCGGCGGTTCGATTTAGCTTCGGGTTGGGCAATACTATAGATGAAATTGAAATTACTTCAAAAAAAATTGCAACCATTCTCGATCGTATACGTAGTAGAAAATATTAGTCGTTTTCTATCCTGTT
>DASYFA010000185.1:0-4719 GCA_036498705.1 Paenibacillus sp. | reverse complement strand
CTCTTAGCCAGGTGGTGCTCTTCATTTTCATATCTAGAACCAGGGCCAGCAATATAGCTAGTACGTTCACCAGAACGATATACAGAATCGCATATTTAATCGTGAACCAACTTGCATTCATGAAGTTGGTGTCACCACTGAAAATTTGCTTGAAATTGTCCAGCCCTACAAATTTCGGGTGTTTGGAAATCCCATTCCACTTGGTTAACGAATATCGAATCGTCATGATAAAAGGATAATAGAATACAGCAATCACACTGATCAGAACAGGCAGCGTAAAAGCCCCAAATTCTAGCCTTTCAGTCCACTTTCTCCCCGTTTTTAACATATCGCACCTCTTTTTCGTAACGTTTTTTAAGACAATCTTTTTAAGACATGAGAGTAATAGATTTCTATACACTCTGTCGTTTTTATCTACAATCGATTATAATTCAGCAAAGAATATGTCTAAATGGACATAAGAAAACAGTTAAGGGTAAAAAGGTAAACTGTAGCGCTGTAAAGAGGGGGATCAGCAATGATAAGAAGACTATCAGCAGCTATAAAGTCGTTTACACAGAGGATATCCCGTAGATTGGTCAATAAGCTTATCCTGCTATTCACATCAATGATCATTCTTATTGTGGGTTCGCTCACGGTCATATCCTATCAAATGCTCCAGAAGGAAGCGGTCAATAACAGCATTGATAGTACGACGAACAATCTAATGCTCGTAAACCAAAAGCTAGAGGATTATTTGGATGGAATTGAAGAATTCTCACTACCTTACAACAAATATGACGATATTATACGGGCGGTCATACGTGAAAGCGATGACTACGCTTCGAAAATGTATCTTGAAGATTATTTACGGGATATGTTCTTCAGTCGTAAAGATTTGGAGAGCATCTATTTGTATTTGATCGACCAACACAAATATTATTCGATTACCCGAGAGGCTTACAATATTACGGTCCGGGTGGGATATCAAGAAGGAATCGATAAGCAGCCATGGTATCAAGAAGCGATGAACAGCTCACAAAATCGTTCTTACCAATCATTTGTCGCGCCTGGTGCTAAAAGCGGTTACAGAATGGAGGCTGAGCCGAAATTTATGGGTTATCATCGCGTGCTGCGCTCTATTGCTTCGCGCGAGCCTAGAGCCGTTCTATCATTCTATTTGAAGCCAACGGTGAAAGATGTCATTATGAACGATATTCCATTCGAGGAAGGGGAGCATCTGATGTTCCTCGATCCGAATAATGTTCCTTTTCATATGGATGATCTGGATACTTATGAGGCGATCAGCTCGGCAGACTGGTTTCGGACGATCAGCGATAAGGTGGCGCGTCCAGTTACCTGGAAGGATGGAGATAAGCGCTACCTCGTTGTATACGATATCGGGAAACAGGATGGCTGGAAGTTGATCAAGCCGATTCCTTACAGCACCATATATAAGGCCGCAACCAAAGCGAGAAATTTGAGCTATATCATCGGCTTAATATTTCTGTTTATTTCGGTTATTCTCGTTACCCTTACTTCGAATGCGATTACAAAACCGCTAAATCGGCTTTCTAAGCATATGCGCCAGTTCAGTGAAGGGACGTTCGATGTGGAAGCGCCGGTGCAAGGGAAGGATGAGATCGCGTATTTAACCCGTCGTTTCAATCAGATGGTACGGCGGACCAATGATCTGATCAATGAACGCTATCGGATGAAGTTGGTGGA
Source organism: Paenibacillus sp. (assembly GCA_036498705.1). Taxonomy (GTDB): domain Bacteria; phylum Bacillota; class Bacilli; order Paenibacillales; family Paenibacillaceae; genus Fontibacillus. The sequence goes on along the minus strand of DASYFA010000185.1, from coordinate 3,012 downwards.
GAAGAATGCGATTCTAAAAGCGCTGGAAGCGGAAATTAATCCTCATTTCCTCTATAATGCACTTCAGGCCATATCAACAAAAGCCTTAAAGAGCGGAAATGATGATGTTGCTGATATGGTAGATGCCCTGGCCTTAACGCTGCGGTACAGTATCAGTGGTAAAGATATTATTTATGCCAGAGAAGAGCTTAAACATATTGAGAGATATTTGGCTCTGCAAAGCGCGAGATTCGGAAGCCGGCTTCAAGTGAACATCGATTGGGATGAGTCGTTGATGGAGCTGCAAATTCCTAAGCTATCCCTACAATCACTGGTGGAAAATTCGATTAAGCACGCGGTCGAGAAGGTGTCCGCGCCGGTTACGATTGAAATCAAGGCCAAGGTTAGCGAGAGCTTTGCAGTGATCTCGGTCTATGACGACGGGCCGGGTATTCATCCGGACAGGCTTGAGCAAATTTTACGTACTCTGGAAGTCGAGTGGGAGGAGCAGGAAGGAGAGAATATCGGATTGAAAAATTTGAATACTCGCCTGAAGCTACTGTATGGCGATCCATATGGGCTAACGATTCATAGCGACGAGTCCGGGACAGAAATGACGATGAGAATACCACGGGGAGGCGCGAGCTATGTATAAAGTATTGATCATTGATGATGAGGAGCCGCTACGTGAGGCTATCAAAATATTGGGAGACTGGGAGGGACTCCAGGTCGATGAAGTATGGGAGGCGACCGACGGAGTAGTTGGGCTGGAATTGCTTAGCAAGCACCGTCCAGATCTGGTCATGCTGGATATGAAGATGCCGGAGCTGAATGGGGTCGAGTTTCTACGGATCGTAGAGCGTGACTACCCCGAGTTGCTGACGATCGTGATCAGCGGGTATAACGATTTTGAATTTACGAGACAGGCGATCCATTCCAAGGTCGTTGATTATTTGCTCAAGCCGATTAATCGGCAGGATCTTAATCAAGCGCTCCGCAAGGCGATAAATGTGCTGGAAGCGAAGCGGCAGAGCCATAGCGAACTAATCACTAGGAATATCGCCTTCAACATGTCTTTGCCCAAGCTGAAGGAGAAAATTTATTTGTCGATTATCGAACGCTCCTTTAAGCAACAGAACAATCACGCTTTTCTCCCGCTGATTGGCGCGGATCGAGAAGATAACCGCTTTGGTGCGCTCGTATTAAAATTACTAAACATGCAGATCGTGCGTGACAAGCGATTCAATCGGGATTCCGAATTGCTATATTTCGCTGTGGCGAACGTGATTAACGAAGTCGCCATGGATGATACGATCTGCTTCAGCTTTTCCGATCCGAGGAAGGATGGGGAAATTATCGCTGTATTTACGATGCGGGGTGGGTATCCGGAGGATCTGGCTTTCCGAGCGGATTTCCTGATGAGAAAAGTAGGACAGATGCTAAGCGAGTTGTTCGGCATTGTATCGGTGGCAGGAATCGGACAAGTGTATGAACAAGTCTCCAAACTGGCGGATTCCTATGAGGAAGCGAGAGCTGCGATTTATGGATTTGATCTGCTTAAGCTGAAGGGGGCGAACGCCTTTGCTTCTAAGGAGAAGACAGGCCATTCCGAGGTGTTGTCCTTTACGAATCGTATGACGGCTATCCGAAATGCTCTGGAGTCCGCAAACATAAATCACGCGAAGATCATTCTAAGTGAGTTGACGCGAAAAATTAGGGAGGCTGATTATTTCTCGATCGGCGAAGCGGAGCGGGCAATCCGCGAAATGATCGTTCTCTTTAACGACATGGCGATAGATTTGGGTGCAGCCTCGGATCAGTTGCTCGCCATTGGTTCCCGTAGTTCATTTGCTAACGTCGGTCTGTCTGCAGACTTTGCGACTTTAGGAGAGTACGAACAACTGCTTGAACGAACTCTTGAATTTTATGGCGATCAGATCCGTCAGGCGATGGCGAGTAATCGTCCGTTTAACATCGAGGATATTAAGGCATATATCGACCAGCACTATTTTGAAGATATCAAAATTTCCATGTTCACCGATAAATACTATCTCAGTCGAGAGTACTTGATGAAACTGTTCAAGCAGCAATTCGGATTCGGGATTCATGAGTATATGCAGAAGGTAAGAATGGATAAGGCCTGCATGCTGTTGGATGATTCTGCTCTGAAAATTCAGGAAATATCCGAAATGCTGGGGTATAAAGATAAAAATTATTTCAGTAAGGCATTTCGAAATTATTATGGCGAATCGCCTACGGAATATCGAAATGGAAGAGCAGGGGATAAAAAGTGAACAACCAGATAACAACACTTTTTTACCCTTAGATTGTCACTTATCTCCATTTTTCTTAGTAAGCCTTTTCTTTAGAATAAGCAACATAGACATACTAATCAAAGAAAGTGGGGGCATTACCTTATGAAGAAAAAGTTTCTTGCCATTTCATTCAGTTTAGTATTGTTAATGGGGCTTCTGTCAGCGTGTGGTGGCAACAAGGCAGCTGACAACGGGGCAAATGGTGCGGCAGGCGATGGCGGCAACGCGGATTCCTCTAAACCGGTGACCATTAACATGTTTACAGCTTCTCCAGAATACACAGACGCATTTAACGCTTACATTGAAGAATACAAAAAAGTAAAACCGAACGTAACGATTAACTTGGAAATTATGCAAGCCGACTATAACACGGTATTAAAATCGAAAATTGCTGCCGGCAGCACTCCTGACGTATTTCAAACAACTGCGGGCGGAGATATCGATACTTTTGCTGAATACAGCGCAGATTTGACCAATGAGCCGCTTGCGGCAGCAATGACAGATGCCATTCGTTCGAATATGAGTTCATCGGACGGCAAAGTGCTTGGCCTACCGGTCAAAGGTAATCTATTCGCACTTATTTATAACAAGGATCTCCTTGAAAAGGCAGGTATTAAAGAAGCACCTAAGACAACAGCTGAATTGGAAGACGCGGTTACTAAGCTGGAGGCTCAAGGCATCACTCCATTTGCCAACGCCTATAAAGAATGGTGGGTAT
>DASYFA010000184.1:0-8756 GCA_036498705.1 Paenibacillus sp. | reverse complement strand
CGATGGAGTTTGTACATCGGAATGTCTGGTATCAGTTTGATACTATGAAAAATGTAAGTGCGTTCGTGCGATCCAATCAGTTTATTGATAACCTCATTGATCGTCAATATAAGGAGGATTATGAGTCGATCGGTGATTTTTTTGAGCTGGAGAAGAATTTGCAAAATCTATCTCTCTTGTCCCTGCTCCATAATGTCGCTTCCAATAATGCAGTTCAGACGACGTATAGCGTATCTATGTTATTGGAGCCTACCAGCAGTCTTTATAGCGTTTCACCTGCCCATTTTTTCGGAGGAACTGGAATTTATCAGGCTAATGACCTGATAGATGCAGAATGGTACCAACGGTTGAATCGTAATGAGAGTGAAGGCGTGTGGTGGGCTCAGCCTTTTGGAACGGGCAATGTGGTGTATTTGGCTAGTCGCAAGCTCAGCTATAAGGATGGCCGGAATATAGGCACGGTGATGGTTGGTGCGGATACTCGAAGCATCCAGGGCGTGATCGGCAACGCACCTATTGATAAAGGCTACTATCTGCTGCTGGATGAGAAGAACCAGGTGATATATAGCGCCAGGCATTCATTTATGGATAATTTGAGCGGCACGCTATATGTTCAATCACTTCATGGAGCCAAAGGGACCGTTAAAGCAACTGTAGATAATGAATCGTACAGAATTATGTACGACTCGTTCGACAATGGCTGGAAGCTGGTGGCCTTGGTTCCAGAGAGTCATTTTAGCCGCTATACCTTTATGATCTCGATGATCTGTGCAGTTATTGGTTTTATTGCGCTATTGGTATCCGGGTTCTGGATGCATTCGATTGTTACTCGGGTGACGGTTCCCATATCCCGGTTAGTCACGGCCATGCAGCGGAAGGATGTGCTGCAGCTGGAGCATCCCCTGCCAAGCGACATCTCGGAAATTTATGAGATTAACGAGTTGAACCAACAGTTCTCAGCCATGCTGGTTATGATTCGGCAACTGATTGAGAAGAGCTTCACTGAAGAAATTGAGCGGCGCCAATTGCAGCTGGAATTGTTGCAGGCTCAAATCAATCCTCATTTTTTATACAATACATTGGATTTGATCAACTGTCGGGCACTGATATCCGGGGACATGGAGACCAGCATGATCGTCCGTTCGCTTGCCAATGTGTTCCGTTATGGGTTAAATAAAGGCAAGACCTGGATTCCTCTGAAGGATGAGGCTTGTCAGGTAGAAGCTTATTTAGACATTCAGAAGCAAATGCTGGATGACCTGATGATCAGCATAGATATTCCGGAGGAGCTGGCCGCTGTACAGGTGATCCATTTAATTTTGCAGCCGCTCGCGGAAAATTGTATTGTACATGGATTTGCCAATCAGACTAGCGATTGTCGAATCGGGATTTCAGCCAGAAGAGAATCTGAAAGCGTTATCCTCCGGGTGGAGGACAATGGAAGTGGAGTGGATTCGGACATGATGAACCACCGATTGGCCCGAGAGAGCAGCAAGGAGAAGAACCCGGAGGGGGGCTATGGAACGTTAAATGTGCATCGGCGAATTTTGCTGAACTGCAAGGAACGGAAGGGAGATTATGGTCTGCGGTATATCAGGGTTCCCAACGGAACCTGTGTGGAAGCGGTTATGCCATTTATCGCTGATGCGGATGAAGCAATCAAGAATGAAGGCGGACTTAGGCCCAGCCTGTTCGGAAATCCTGCACCGGAAGAAAGAATGGAGGATGAATAATGTATAAGCTGCTGGTAGCAGAAGATGTAAGGACTGTTCGAGAAGCCATTGTTCGCTCCATAGATTGGCGTGCGCTTGATGTAGAGGTCGTCGGAGCACTGAGTAACGGTGAGGAAGTTCTGGAACAACTTGATACCCTGGCTCCCCATATTCTATTAACGGATATTAGTATGCCAAAGGTAAATGGCATCGAGCTGATCACAGGTGTGCTGCAGCGGTATCCAAATATGAAATGCATTATCCTCTCAGGCTTGAATGAATTTGAATATGCCCGCAAGGCGATCTCATTACAAGTGCTGGATTACGTCTTGAAGCCGGTAGACCCGGAGCAGATTCAACGAGTGGTAGGGCTTGCTGTTGGCCAGCTCCGCAAGGAAGAAGAGGAGCGCAATGGGCTTGCTATGGCGGAGCAATTGGTGAGAGAGCAGCTTCCCAATCTATCAGGTCAAATGCCACTAAACAACATAGGTGGTAATGTTAAAAAGAAAAAACTGGTGGATCAGGCCCTTGAACATGTTTTGGCCCATTACATGAAGCGGAACTTGAACTTAAATGATATTGCCTCCCATGTTGGATTGAGTGAAAAATATCTGAACCAGGTGTTCAAAGAGGTGACTGGCACGACATTGAACCATGCTATTATCCAGGTGCGGATGGAAGCAGCGGTTAAGCTCCTTAAGGATCCGACGATCAGAATTTATGAGATCTGTGATCAGATCGGATATACAGATCAGGATCATTTCCGGGATAGCTTCAAGAAGCATTATGGATTAACTCCGACCGATTATCGAAACAAGTTTCTTTAGTTCATTTCGTCAAAGGCTTGCCGTTGTTATCTTATGATTCGGAGGAAAGGATGAATGTTCATGAAGGATCTGCCTAAATTGTGGGAAAATCCAGGGAAACTGCACGAAAATCGAGAGTCGGCACACGCTCATTATATTCCTTATGCGACGGTAGAGCAGGCCAAGTCTCGGAAGCGGGGGCGTTCGCCATTTTATCAGACCTTGAATGGGAATTGGAAATTTCAATATTTCGCAAGTGTTGTAGATGCGCCTGATGGATTCTATACCGAAGAAAATGATGTGAGCAGTTGGGACGATCTCATCGTTCCATCTTGTTGGCAGGTTAACGGATACGATCAGCTTCATTACACGAATGTAAGATATCCGTTTCCCGTAGATCCGCCTTATGTGCCTGATGATAATCCTGCAGGATTATATGTGCGCGATTTTCAGGTGCCGGTCGATTGGGCTGCAAAGGAGCAATATGTCGTATTTGAGGGGGTTAACTCCTGCTTCTATCTTTGGGTCAATGGACAATACGTCGGCTACAGTCAAGGCAGCCGCAATCCGGCAGAATTTATGCTCACCCCATATCTTAAGGCGGGAGTCAATCGGATAGCTGTGCTGGTGCTCAAGTGGTGCGATGGTACATATTTGGAGGATCAGGATTGCTGGAGGTATTCGGGAATTTTCCGCGATGTCTATCTTTTGGCTCGTGACAAGGCACACATTCACGACGTGTTTAACCGTCAGAAATTTGGGGCTGATTACGAAAAAGCCACGCTGCATGTTGAAGTGGATACAACGGGGCCGCTACAGGTGCAGGTCGAGCTCCGGGATGAAGAAGCGCAGCTCGTAGGTTCCGCTGAAGGGCTCGTCGACAATTCCTCCACTCTGGTCATTCAGGTGGAGCGTCCTGTCCTCTGGAATGCGGAGCAGCCGTATTTATATGATTTGTATGTACGAGCTGGTGAAGAGAGCTTAGCTTTTCAGGTGGGATTCCGCCATGTGGAAGTAGTGGAGGGTGTATTCAAGCTGAATGGTCAGGCCTTGAAATTGAAGGGGGTCAATCGGCATGATTCGCATCCGCTGCTGGGACAGACGGTGCCGCTGAATCATATGAAGCGTGACCTGCTGCTGATGAAGCAGCATAATATCAACACGGTGCGGACTTCCCATTACCCGAATGATCCTCGCTTCCTGGAGCTTTGCAACGAGCTGGGCTTCTATTTGGTAGATGAAGCGGATCTGGAATGCCATGGAATGAGTGTAGGGACGCCATGGACTTCTGCTCAGACGGATACTCTTAGTGAAGACCCGGACTGGCGGGATGCTTATCTTGATCGTGCCGAACGTTTGGTGGAGCGAGATAAGAATCACCCTTCTGTACTGATCTGGTCGCTTGGCAATGAGTCAGGCTTTGGGGATAATCATATCGCTATGGCTGAATGGATCAAGCTGCGGGACCCATCCCGTCTGGTCCATTACGAAGGGGCGCCTGGCTCCCAGTCTCAGCCTGAGCGTACCCGTAGCCTCGACGTTGATAGCTGGATGTATGGATCTGTAGAGAGCTGCGCCGAATATGGACGCGATGAACAGAATAGGAAGCCGCTCTTTCTATGTGAATATAGCCATGCCATGGGCAATGGTCCGGGCGATCTGCGTGATTATTGGGAAGTATTCGAGGCCTACCCTAAGTTGATGGGGGGTTGTGTGTGGGAATGGGTGGACCATGGGATTCTGACCCACACAGAGGACGGAACCCCTTATTATGCATATGGCGGAGACTTTGGAGATCAGCCGAATGATGGCAATTTCTGCATAGACGGACTGGTCTCCCCAGATCGTGTACCTCATGCCGGATTGTTGGAGCTGAAGCAAGTGCTCGCACCGGTCCGGGGTGAGGCGGTAGATCTTGCTGCCAGCCAGGTGCGAATCGGTAACCGTTATGATTTTATGGATCTTTCTCATATTGCCACCTATTGGAGGCTCCTGGAGGATGACGTACTTATTGATCAAGGAAAATTACAGGGACTAAATGCGGCGCCGCATGAATGGGAGACTGTAATTCTGCCATACACACTCCCTCCTAATCCTGGACGGCTGGTGCTCCAGCTCTCCTTCCGGCTTGATCGGGAGATGGAGTGGGCGGGACCTGGTTATGAATTGACATTCGCCGAATTGGAATTTCCTATAGAACAGGCGGGAGCTGCAAGGGAAGCCACCGTAAGTCGGACATTTACAGCTAAAGGAAGGCTTAGTGCCTTAGAGACTGACGGCAAGCTGCTGCTGAATGGCTTTGATTTCCGATATGAGTTTGATCTGAATCGAGGGGCCCTCACTAAGCTGGAACGGGATGGACTCGAACGACTGGCAGCCCCCGCGATGCTAAGCATCTGGCGTGCGCCTACAGACAATGATCGTAATATCCGGCAGGCATGGGAGCAGTTAGGCTATGACAAGGCGATGATGAAGGTATATCGGTCTGAGTGGGAGGTAGACTCGAACGGTGGCATTTGCATTGGTATTGAGTACTCGCTCGGGGCTTATATTCATACGCCGTTTCTACGAGGACGGATGGAGTGGAAGGTGGCTCCGTCCGGGGAATTGACATTGAAGACGACAGCAGAAGTTGGAGAGAAGCTGCCGTGGCTGCCGCGCTTTGGACTTGAGCTTGTATTAGCGCCTGGAAATGAGGAGGTGGAATACTCCGGGTTCGGGCCACACGATAGCTATATCGACAAGCGCCTGAGCGTACGACAAGGTGTCTTTTTGACCAGCGTAGATCAAATGTTTGTACCTTACATTGTGCCGCAGGAGTTTGGTTCGCGATATGATACGAACTGGGCTATTGTTTCGAATGAGCAGGGAATGGGATTGCGTATTGACGCGCCACAGCCGTTCTCATTCCAGGCTGCGCACTATAAGGCGCAGGATCTCACCGAGGCCACTCATCTTCACAAGTTGAAGAGACGGCCAGAGACCTATGTCCACCTGGATTATCGGATGAGCGGGGTTGGTTCGAATTCTTGCGGACCGGAATTGGCTGAAAGGTATCGGCTTGAAGAGAAACAGATTAACTTTGAGCTTACCCTGAAGCCGATTAATAAAGAAGATGAATGATAGTTTCAATAAAAGAAGAGAAAATGGTTTACCTCCGGCCGATTTTTTTATATTATAAACAGTAATACCAAATGCGATGAAGAGAAGAGTAGGTAAATTGGTTCTTTTCCAGAGAGCTCCACTGCGCTGAAAAGGAGCAAAGAATCGCTTATCCGAAAAAAGACTCTGAGCAGCACTCCGAAACCTGAGATCATCAGGAGATGGTGTGCCAGGAGCTCCTGTTACAGAGCTAAAGTATATGCACTTCTGCTGTACTTGAAGAGGCTGATATGGCGACATATCGGTAAATTTAGGGTGGTACCGCGAGAATTCAAATCTCGTCCCTGAGACTGCAGTCTTGGGGGTGGGATTTTTTTGTATAATAAAGCTATGGTACCTGTTACAAAGGATTCGCATAAGTATCTACTAAAAGTACATGTTTAAAAAGTCAGACTTTTTAAGCAACCTCTAAAAGTGATGGGATTTACCGTTCGGAACAGGCCGGCGGATGTAATAAACAAAATATAAAGCTAATGAGGAAAGGAATGGAGATAACATGGCAGAAAGGCTTAAAGTGGGAATTATCGGAGGAACGGGCATGGTCGGGCAGCGTTTTGTGCAGCTGTTAGATGGTCATCCATGGTTTGAGGTGGTAAGTATTGCTGCCAGCGGCAGATCAGCGGGCAAGACTTATGAAGAGTCCGTCCAGGGTCGATGGAAGATGGCAGGCCCCATTCCGGAACAAGTGAAAAGTATTATCGTTCAGGATGCTGCAAAGGTAGAAGAAGTTGCGGCTGACGTCGATTTTGTATTTTGTGCTGTAGATATGAAAAAAGATGAGATTCGTGCGTTGGAAGAAGCCTATGCTAAGACAGGTACACCTGTCATTTCCAACAATTCCGCTCATCGCTGGACGCCGGACGTTCCGATGGTGATTCCGGAAATTAATCCTGAGCATATTGAAGTGATCGCTGCTCAAAGAAAGCGCCTCGGTACGAAGACTGGCTTTATTGCAGTAAAGCCGAACTGTTCGATCCAAAGTTATGTACCTGCACTGAATGCTTTGCTTGATTTCAAGCCAACCCAGGTGGTTGCCTCCACTTATCAGGCGATCTCGGGAGCAGGTAAGAACTTTACAGATTGGCCGGAAATGCTGGATAACGTTATCCCGTATATCGGTGGAGAAGAAGAGAAGAGTGAGCAGGAGCCTCTGCGTATTTGGGGCCATGTTGCAGACGGAGAGATCGTTAAAGCCAGCTCGCCGCTGATTACAACCCAATGCATTCGCGTTCCTGTAACAGATGGTCATTTGGCTACCGTGTTTGTCAAATTTGAGAATAAACCTTCGAAGGAAGAGATCATTCAGCGTTGGAGTCAATTTGCTGGACGTCCGCAGAAGCTTGGCTTGCCAAGCGCACCGAAGCAGTTCATTACGTACTTTGAAGAAGAGAACAGACCACAGACGAATCTGGATCGTGACATCGAGCACGGTATGGGCGTATCCGTCGGTCGTTTGCGTGAGGATTCGTTATACGATTTTAAATTCGTTGGCTTGTCGCACAATACCTTGCGCGGCGCCGCTGGCGGTGCTGTCCTAATCGCTGAGTTGCTAAAAGCGGAAGGATATATCCAGCCTAAATAAGGCCGGGAATCGCAATATATTATTACTAAGTCCGTTTCTACTCTAATTTAGTTAGAGAGAAGCGGGCTTTTTTAATGGGAATGGCAAATCCCAAATAAATATGAACGAATCAAAAAAGATACTACGTTGTTGGAGGTATAGATCAATTTTATAATTTGAGGTGTACAACACAACAGAAGTGAATGCGAGGGGGATTTCAATGAAAAGATCTTGGTGGACTGCATGCTTGTCTGTACTTGTAATATCAAGTCTGCTGTTGATGAGCGCATGCGGCGGAGGTAATGGGGCTAATTCACCGGGCAATAAAGGGGGCAGCGACGCTGCAGACGGAAAGTCGAAGGATACGGCGAAGAGCGGGGAACAGGTGGTCATCCGTCATACGATGTACGACACGGAATTTACCAGTGAACTCGTAGCTGAATTTGAGAAAACGCATCCAAATATTAAGGTCGAGATCGTCTCGGCGGACTATAACAAGCTGATGGCTATGATGGCCGCGGGTAACGGACCGGATATTATTCGTACTAATTCCGTTACAGAGCTTCCAGGTTTTGTACTTAAGGGAATGGCGATGGATTTGACTGAAAATTTCCAAGCCAGCAAAGTGTTTGACATAGAGGATTTTCTTCCGGTAGTGAATCAATTTAAGTATGATACTGCCTCCGGCAAGCATGGTGAGGGAGCAATCTACGGCTTCCCTAAAGACTGGTCGCCGGATTATACAATCTATTACAACAAGAAATTGTTTGAAGAGGCGGGGGTTCCGTTCCCTAGCAGTACAGAAGCGATGACCTGGCAGGAGTTAGTTGAGATTGCGAATAAGCTGACTGTAAAAAATGGCAAGAAGACAACGCAGTACGGTCTTGCTTATTACAACAGTACGATCGCAGCGAATCAGGATTTGCTGAACCTGCAATTGCTCCAGCAGGGCAGTAGTATGTTCAGCGCCGATTTCAGCCAAGCTGAGCTGGATAAACCGGGAACGAAGGATTTGCTGAACTTCTGGGTGGATACGGCGAAGTCGGGAATTGGGCCTAGTCCGTTGCAGCAGGAGACAGATTGGGGCGGTCAATTGTTCGTGGATAACAAGGCAGCGATTATTATTGCAGGCTATTGGTTCTCCGGGTTCTTGAAGACCAATGAATTGACCAAGGACCGTCTGGATGACTTTGGCGTAGCGCCAGCTCCGGTGGTGGAAGGTGGCAAGCGGATTTCGCCGACAGGCGCAGGCACAGGTGCGATTATTTATAAAAACACGAAGCATCCCAAGGAAGCTTGGGAAGTGTTTGAATGGTTCTTCGGAGCCGAGCCTGCTGTCGAACGAGCTAAAGCGGGTTATGGTTTGCCAGGCACCAAGACCTTGACAGAAATGCTGCCTCAGGAATCACCATTTGACAAAATGAACTATGACTTTATTCAAAATGAACTTCAGTATACAGATGGAAGTTTGCCTTATAACCCTTATTTGAACTATCAAGCCGTGAACTCCATTAT
>DASYFA010000183.1:0-7747 GCA_036498705.1 Paenibacillus sp. | reverse complement strand
AACACTCTATAATGGAGAGAATTCGCCATGTTTTCGATTCCTTTGATTATCTCCGCATAGTAAGAGACGAGCACATCCGAGACGACAACCGCGAGCGTCATCGTTTTGCGACAGCGCAGCTGTTTGCCCATATTGTTGGGGATATACTCCATCTCACGGATAACCTGCATCACCCGCTCTTCCGTCTTGGCATTCACAAGCTTGCTCCCGTTCAATACACGTGACACTGTGGCCGGCGATACATTGGCCCGCTTCGCTACATCGATAATTTTAATATCCTTCATTGCCCCCGGTTACCACACTTTCATAGAAAAATACCAAATGTGTTCAACACTTACTCTACGCCTAGTCTATCTAAATTCTGCCGCATTACTTGCTATAGTTATAGGGTAACACAAGTCTAAAGGGTTTATCGATAGTTTTCATTACAATAGCCGTGTGACAAGTTGGTGTGCCCTGAATTAGCCTTCAGCAATAAAAAAAAGGCTGGCAGACTGCCAGCATGCCTGTAATCAGGATATATCCGCAACATCGGATCATGCCGTCAATCTTCAGCCTTCTCATGTTATAAGACTAATGTCGAAGCCCGCGATACATCGTATCTAGCAAAGAATGCGTGTCATCATAGCTATATTCCCAGAACATTACCCCAGCGAGTCCGTGCTCCTTTACATACTCGCATTTATGTCCGATCGACTGCTCATCCTCATAGGATATAAAGCTGGAACCGTTATAAAGATACGGCGAACACGCTTCCTCATCGTAATAGCGGGTATACCCGTTCTTGTTAATATAATCCTTGACCAATGTCGTATAATCAGGACCGTACCCGCCAGTCGTGCCAGCCATTTGATGTAGACCGTGGTTGCGGTCCGGTACCTGATTCCACATGCGGGAGTAAAAAGCGGCCCCGATCACGATCTTTTCTCTCGGTACGCCAGCACGTAGGAACAAATTCACCGAGGCATCCGTACTGATACGGAATAAATCCCCTGTCGACGTATACAAATTCGTATGATGCCCGGTCAGGACCTGGAAACCACCGCGCATATCGTAGGTCATTAACTGTATGAAATCAAGGTATTGCTGCACCTGATCCATCTCTGTGCCGTCCAAATAATACTGATCTGCCCCAGCAGCGATAGTCAGCAAATAATGGCGACCATCCTGTACTCCTTTGGCGTCAATGGCTTCTCTCATTGTCTTGAGAAGTAATGTAAAGTTCGTCTTGTCCTTCGGACTAGAGGCAATATCTGCTTCACCGTAGCAAGGGTACTCCCAATCCAGATCAATCCCGTCCAACGGATACTCTGTTAAGATACGTACCGCCGATTCAGCCATCTGTAATCTCCCCGCCTCGGTCGCGGCCGCTTCCGAAAACCCACCAGCACTCCATCCACCAACAGATAACAAAATGTTTAATTGAGGATAATTACTTTTGATCTCATGCAAAATGCCCAAGTTGTGCAAATGAGCGGTGGAAATCCGGTGATCAACTACTTAGCCGAAGGCCACGTTGAGATGAGTCAGCTTCGCCAGATCTTCCTTCGTGATGTTGGGGAGGTGGGCATCGACGGCATAACCCGCGACAATATAACCGTGATTCGTCATCTACTCTTCACTCCATTCTTGAACTATTACCGTACAGCCGTTAACACTTGCAGTGCTTCCTTGCCGGTTCCAATTTTGTACCCCGAGGCCGTGTAGCGGATCTGGTCCGCACCATCCAGCACTAACAGATGCGGGAAGCCAGCGTCATATGCCGGAGATTGTGAGACGATATCCGGTAATGCAGCATAGGAAGCATCGCGGAGAAATAGAGTCGCCTGCGGCAACTGCGGATAATCCGCAGGATTAAAGGATGTAGTCCACTCCGAATCACCTATGATCAATACGATTGGCGCACCAAGATTCGCGAACGCTGCGGTCAATTCACCGATTTCACGGAACAGATGCTTCGTCGGTTCACGCTCCGGTTCGATCCAGGCAACAAGCGCTCCGCGATCTCCGATCAACTCACCGAGCTTGTGGCTTGCACCATCCAGCGTCATGAACATTGCTTGCCGATCCATCGTTCCGAGCACTGGAATTTCATGCTCCGCGTGTCGGAATGTTAACACGACATCCGTTTCCTTCCTGGCACGCACCAAGAAATAATTGAAGCGTACCTGGACTGTTCCATCCTTCAGACGAACGCCTGTGGTCATCCGGTATGAGCCTGGCTCTACTTCAAACGGCTGATCGTACACATCCTTCTGCCCCTCAGAGAAGAGTAGCGTCTTATACACCCCATGTTCTAATCTCGCAAATGAGAAATTCTCGAAGTAGGAAGCATCCGGGGCATCAACAGAAGCATGCACATCCTTAAGCAGTCTGATCTTGCCCCAGGACTTGGCCGTTTCTTCGCATGGGGCTGATGCAATCATAACAGCATCTATCCAGACGCCGTCTGCCATATATTGCGGCTTCTGCTCGCTTGGATGTAATCGTGCCGGAACACCTAAGCTGCGGCATATCGCAACAAATAAGATATCCAGCGAGACAGGGTCGCCAGCCATAAGCTTGAAGGTGCCCACGGGGTTGCCTTTGCCTTTCAGGTTCGGCAAATCTTCGCGACGACTGTAACTTTCGTCAAGCCGGTGGGCCAGCACACCAGGATCAGCTTTGAACGCCGCCGCTTCTTCATCCGTGAATGCTTCCTGGAAGAAATGCTTATACGGCACGATCATTTCATGCTGCACGCGCGGACATAGTACATACTGGGTAAATACATCCTCTGCAAGATCGCCTCGCGCGGTCAAGGAACCATATAAATGATCGCCCAATGTATCCCGGAACGTATCCACCAGATCCTTCTCATTTAGACTCTCAATCAAGCGCAACGGCCATTCCCCATGCTCTCTTGATTGCTCGCTCAGGAAATCAGCGATCTCATGACTGTTACCACGCGCCTTTCGTAGCACATCCCATACCCGATCCGCAGGCAGCCCTACTTCTGCAGCCAGCTCCGACACTTCCGATTCGGTCAGAAACGTCTCCTCAAATGATGTGCGGATCTTCGTCCCTGCTTCCAGACGACGATTATGATGCTGGATTCGTTCCTCACTCAACGCTTCTACCGACTCGCCCTCTCGCTCAGGCGGCGGCACCATATCCAGATCTAACGTTCCATCCAGCTGCTCAGTCTGATCTAGGACGATTTCAAAGCGGTCACTATCCAAGACCGTAATCTTCCGTTCTCCCCATACACCCTTCTTGACGGCACGAATCAACAGATCACCGAGGCCCGTCTTAAAGACAGCTTCTCCTTGTTCATTCGTTGGTATCGTGGCAATCGGGTAAAATTCGGCTGTATTATACAGCTCAAAGCGCACGTTGGCTTCACTGACAGGCCGGCCTTCTCCATCCTTGACAGAGACGGTGATCACTCGTGCCGGAGCATAGTTCTCAAGCAGATTAATTTCGGTGAACCATTCATCGGCCAGTGTAATATCCTCTGGCCCCGGATAATCGGCATAAATCCGTGTATTGATCAGCATTGCCCTTCGTGCAGGTGGACTGAACCAACCTTGATTCAGGCGGGCCTCAGGCTCGCAGGCCCCGATATAATACCAGGTACCGTCGGCCCAAGCTTCTACCCAGGCATGATTGCTGTCGCAGTGCGCCCAGCGCGGCGTGTATACCTGGCGGGCCGGAATGCCGATGCTACGTAGAGCGGCGACAGCAAGCGTCGATTCCTCGCCGCAGCGCCCGCGCGCATTCCGGATCAGCGACAGCGGTGCAATTGTGCGCAAATCGCTGCCGATATAGGTCGCCTTCTCATGGCACCAGTAATTCGTCTCCAGAATGGCATCGGCCATGGACAATGACTTCGTCCGTTCAGCCAGCTCCTGATGCAGAATACCGCGGGAATCCTCGATATTCTCCGTATTCACTCGATAAGGTAATACAAAATGCAGGAATAAATGGTCCGGCACCCGGCTTCCCCAAGGCATTTTCTTGCGGATTTCAAGCGACTGCCGCACATAGCTCAGGAATAAGTCGCTAGTATAATCCGCCATATCATTCACAGGCATATAAGCGTACAAATATTTAAGCGCCCACGTCTCTTCTTCCGTCAAGTCCTGTTCGAATATATCGAACAGATCATGCTCCTTAGCACGGGCCATCTCCCGCTTCACACACAGCTTGCGCTCTATGAGATCCATCGTCTTACGATCCAATGATAATACTGAAGTCTGATTCGTCATCTCTCCCGTTACTCCTTCCATAGTTTTCCGTCTTCGCGGATACAGTATATGCCCTTGCCATCTGTTGACGGAGCCGTAATCTGGAACAGGCTGCGCGTCGTCTCAATCGTCGGTACGATGCTCCATTCATCCCCGCCAAGCAGCGCAGGCAGCTCCTTCGCAAATTCATCATATTGCTCGAAATAATTGCGCTGGCGATAATAGAGCTTGCGCAGCTCCCACTTGATACGCTCATCCTTCGGCAGCACGAAACTGTCCGTCCTACTAGCATCTGAGAAGACGACATACCCCCACAGCTCAGGATAATGCATATTGATAATACCCATCGGAGACCATACCCAGTTATCCTCCGGGAACGGCTTGCCAGTATCCGGATTAATCACTTTGCTGTACTTGCTGTCCTTCACTTCAGCCTGCCACTCCACACGAGAGAAATTGACGCGCCAGAACTCGCCTGCTAACGGTGAACGCGTCTCCGGTGCACATTCCTTGAGAATTTTCCACGGAATCGCTACCTCCACGCTCCACTTCCGGTTATCAGCTTCTGGACGATTAAGCTCTCCATCAATGTGAACCGCCGTCTTTAAGCCACTAATATCCCAACCATTCACTGGCGGTCCTCCATCACGGTAAGGCTTAACCAGTAGCAAATCCCATACTGTATTGAGCGCATTCATCTCGAATTCATAATACTGATGTGTATCTCCATCGGGATCAATGAAAATTTCAAAGTCATTATCGTAAAATATGACCGAATCACGTTCCGTCAGCGTTGCCCAGATTTGATCTTCGATCAGCTCCGCTCCAAAATAAAAATATTCATCGTCCCACAGCATTTTGACGCGAGTCTGCTTGGCTGGTCTCGGACGAAGATCGCCTTCGATATCTACAAAATCCTCTGTCCATTCCGCCTTCCTCCAGAACGGCTTGTCGAGCCTTCCGTCCAAAGCGATCGGTCCCTCAGCCCGCTGACAAATATAATGCTTCGGAGCATATTCGATCCTTGGCTCCGGTACTCCACCAAGATTCATGTTGTTCCCTCCCTTAGTTATGTGTCACGACAGCGCCCGAGCCCCCGTACATCTCGACTTCCTCGTCAAATTCGAGCTTCAGCACCGTTACCTGTTCATGGGTATTTCCAGGTGTCAGATGAATCCAGGTCGTTCCCGGAATGTTGAACCAAGGTACACCGCCATGTATGTCATAAGTCAGTTCTTTGCCCGAATGCAGCACTGTAATTTTCTTGATCGGATTGCACAGTCCTTTCAGACACACATTCTCCTTCGGATCATCGTACACAAACAGATACAGTGTCTTCTTATCCTTGGTCAGCGTGCTTCCTCCCAGGAAATACCGTGTCATAATGCCTTCTTCCGTACCGTAGATCGCTTCTTCATGCGTATGAATCCATTCGCCAAGGCCGTGAAGAATATCTACCTGTCTCTGGTCGATCGTTCCATCTTCTCGCGGACCGATGTCCAGCAGCATATTCCCGCCCATCGAGATGCAATCGCAGAACATACGAATGATCTGGTTCAACGTTTTATAGTTATCGTCGGATGGCACATATCCCCAGGAGCTATTGATCGTGGTGCAGAACTCCCACGGGCCTTCCGGTCTCGTGATCGGCAGTCCCTGCTCAGGCGTCTTATAGTCGCCATGGCCTTGAAGCCGTGAATTAATGATCAAATCGGGATTAAAAGATTTCAGATAATGCTTGAACTCTGGTAGATTCCACTGTTCGGCGCTGCGTTCCCAGTCTCCGTCGAACCAGATCAGATCTACTTTCCCATATTTCGTTAATATTTCTTTGAGCTGATTATTATTGAACTGCAGAAACTTCTGCCATTTCTCTTCATCCTGTACCCCATCCAGTGGACTAGAGAAGCGGTTAGCTTTGCTCAGATCGTCCGGAACTTTGCCACCTTCATACACACTCGGATAATCCGGATGCGACCAGTCGATCAGCGAATAGTACATCCCGAGCCGAAGCCCTCTCCTGTGCATCGCCTCAGCATACTCCTTGATCAAGTCACGCTCGGTTGGTGTGCGCTTCACCACATTCAGATCGCTATACTGCGTATCAAACAACGCTACCCCATCATGGTGCTTCGTCGTCAACACCGCATATTTAGCCCCGGACTTCTCAATCAGATCCACCCATTCTTCGGCGTTGAAGCGTGACGCGGTGAACCCGTCCAATTGCTTCATGTATTGTTCATACGACATTCTGCCGTTAAAAAAAGACCATGATTCCGACACTCCATCCACCGCATAAATACCGTAATGAATAAAAATGCCCAGTTTAGCATCCTCAAACCATTGCTGCACTCAGATCAACACCTTTCCGATTCATTGCATTATCAAATTTATGAACATCCATCAGCGACTATTAGTGCGTGTTAAAAAGGTTGTTTTCAGCACAACCTTTGTTATTGAATTCGGAAAACATGGGCGATCGGGGCTTTGCCCTCTGTCTCCGTATCCGGTAGACGAACCACTACACCTTGCTCTGTATGGTGGAACTCAAGCCTGCTATAGCCACCAACCAAGTCGACCCAGTTCACTTCTCTATGCAAAGGCAGTACGATCTCCTGCGGTACAATCGCATCTTCATCCTTGTACAAATAGAAGGCGAACACTTTATCATCCTTTTGTGTAAACTGAAGGTTCCCTATTGAATAAGGCTCGCAGATGCGCGTTCCATAAATCGCTTCACCGTACACCTTCAGCCAATCCCCCATGCCTTGAATGCGGGAGATCGCCGTTCGTGATATTCTACCATCCGGCTGAGGCCCTACGTTTAAAGCCAGATTTCCGCCCTTGGCCACGATCTCAATCAACAGATGGATCAATTCTCGTACCGATTTATAGTGATCTTCATAGCGGAATGAGAACGCCGATCCCATCGTGATACAACTCTCCCAAGGCACATGCAGCGCCCTCTCCGGCAAGGTCTGCTCCGGAGTGATCAGGTTCTCATAAGGACCACCCACCGTGCGGTCTGCTGACAATAGCCATGGCTGAATTTGCCGCGCCTTCTCTACAGCTTCGCCCAAGCGGATATTCTGATCACGATAATCGTTCACCCATCCGGCATCGAGCCATAGTACATCAATTCGGCCGTAGTTCGTCATCAGCTCCATAATCTGCTCATGCGTGAACTGGACAAACTGTTCCCACAGCCAAGGATATTCCTTCGGATCGTAGGTTGGACCGCGTGATGTTGTAGTTCCCGAGCGCATACCAGGAGCCCAGTAGTACGGCGTATGCCAATCCGCTTTGGAAAAATAAGCGGAGATGCCAAGCCCTCTAGCACGGAAGGCATTAAACAGTTGCTTCGTAATATCGGCATATTTATGCGTATGGAACGGACAATCTGGAGCAGTAATGCGATAATTGGTCGTCCGCGTATCCCACATACAAAATCCATCATGATGCTTGGTTGTAAAATTCAAATATTTGAACCCGTTGTCAGCCGCAAGATTCGCCCACTG
>DASYFA010000182.1:0-3678 GCA_036498705.1 Paenibacillus sp. | reverse complement strand
AATCCCGCTATCGATGCGTCCCTCCAATGAGCCAGACACACATCTCTGTATTTCCTGAAGCAAATCATCATCAGACATCGACTCTTTAGAGTCAAGCCATTTATCATACACCTTATCTACCCAGGTTTCGACCAGCTGTGGTGAGAACTCCTTAGACAGTAGTCGATCCTGGAACGCGCTTAGGGGCTCCGGCAAGTCACGACTGCCCTTCTGATTCTTGGCCAACTGTTCCAGCCAAGTCCTCATCTCACGAATTTCTTCCAGCAGCCTTTCCTCTCTAGGACTATTAGTCGTATATAATCCGACTGAGGCCGAAGGAGGGCAATGCTCCTCCGTCAGCCTCGGTTCAGATGTTCTGACCTGAGCAACTTCATTCTCTTCCTTCCGTGCGGATGACGCGCTCGCTTCATGAAGGACATCAAAAGCTCTGCTCAGAATCGGATTATCTACTTCCGCCGGCAGCTTCGGGCGCTGTGGTGCACTTCCCCCGGAGACCGGCATTGATTCACTAGACTTCATATATACATCCGATGCAAAAGATCTAGTCATTGGCCTAACTGGAGCAGCCGAGGGGCGGCTGACTCCTTTTTTAGATGCCCCCGCATCGCTTCCCTCTGTAGCCGCCACAACTTCGATTTTCTTCTTTCGGAACATTCCCATAAATCCGCCGATTTTCATCTCTTTTGTACTTAAAATAACGGCGTCTGCTCCAAGCTCATCCCGTATTTTCTGCATAGCATCAGGCATTGTATCGACAATATACCGTTTTACTCTCATAAGTTCACCACTCCGACGCTTTGAATTTCAACATTCGGTTCCAGTTCACTATAGGACAATACCGGTATATCCTGCATACTCCGCTCAATGATCTGCCGCAAATACATACGGATCGTAGGCGACGTCAGCACGATCGGCTGTTGACCGGATTGAATCAGACGATTGACCTGCTCAGTCAGCTTCTGGAAGAGAGTCTGACTAGAGGCTGGATCCATTGCGAGATAGCTTCCCTGCTCGCTTTGCTGTACGCTCTCAGCAATCTTCTTCTCCAGCGAAGGTCCAACTGTAATAACACGCATTGTCTCTCCCTGCTGTGAATATTGCTGAGTGATCTGCCGCGAGAGAGCCTGTCTAACATATTCGGTCAGAATGTCAGGATCCTTCGTATAGGTTCCATAATCCGCCAATGTTTCGAATATCGTCACCAAGTCGCGGACCGATATTTTCTCTCTAAGCAGCTTAGCCAGCACCTTCTGAACGTCCCCAATCGATAGTACCGATGGAATCAATTCGTCGACAAGAACCGCATAATTCTCTTTCAAATTGTCGATTAATGTCTTCGTCTCTTGACGTCCTAGCAATTCATGGGCATGGCTCTTAATCAGCTCAGTTAGGTGCGTTGCAACAACAGATGGCGGATCGACAACAGTATATCCTGCTAGCTCAGCGCGATCCTTGGTCGTCTCATTAATCCAAATAGCTGGTAAGCCAAAGGCTGGTTCCTTCGTCTCAATGCCTGTAATGGAATCATCATCCATCCCCGGACTCATTGCCAAATAGTGATTAAGTAATAATTCACCACCGCCAACGACATTTCCTTTAATTTTAATGACATATTCATTCGGTTTTAGTTGAATATTGTCGCGAATTCGGATTACCGGGACGATTAGCCCCATCTCAAGCGCGCATTGTCGCCTGATCATAATGATTCGATCAAGCAAATCGCCGCCCTGGGCCGTATCCGCCAGCGGAATAAGCCCGTATCCGAATTCGAACTCAATTGCATCGACCTGGAGCAAGTTGATGACGCTCTCCGGACTGCGAACTTCTTCGATCTGCTGTTCCTCCTCCTGCTGTTCCTGCTCGATCTGCTTCTTGTTCATGTTCTTCTGCATACGTCTTGCCGCAAACAACAGCAGAGCCGCTAATGGAAGAGTCGTCCAAGGTCCGATCGGCGTGAATAGGCCAAGCACTGTGATGGTGCCTGCTACGATATAGATCAGCTTCGGATATGTAAACAACTGGCTAGTAATATCTTCGGCAAGATTTCCTTCCGAAGAAGCGCGGGTAACGATCAAACCTGATGCCGTTGAAATAAGCAGCGCCGGGATCTGGCTAACAAGTCCGTCCCCAATCGTTAGTAATGAATAAGTCCCTAAAGATGACTGGAAATCCATCTTATGGATCGTCATCCCGATAATAAATCCGCCAATCAAATTGATCAGCAAGATAATGATACTTGCGATTGCGTCACCTTTGACAAACTTACTGGCACCGTCCATCGCTCCGTAGAAGTCGGCTTCGCGCTCAATCTTTCTACGACGCTCGCGAGCCTGCTGCTCGTTAATCAAGCCAGCGTTAAGATCTGCATCAATACTCATTTGCTTCCCGGGCATCGCGTCCAAGGTGAAGCGTGCAGCAACTTCAGCAACCCGCTCCGAGCCTTTGGTAATAACGATAAATTGTACAACCACCAGAATCAGGAAGACAACAAAGCCGACAACCGGTTCCCCTTGAGCTACCCAAGAGCCAAATGTTGCAACTACATGCCCGGCTTTGGCCTGTCCCAGAATCAGCTTGGTCGTCGATACGTTAAGCGCAAGCCGGAACAAGGTCGTTATGAGCAGCATGGCCGGGAAGATTGAGAACTGCAGTGCTTCCCGTGTATTCATCGCCACAAGCAAAATCGTAAGCGAGAGCGATATATTAATAATGAGAAGAATGTCCAGTAGCCATGTCGGGATAGGAATGATCATGATTAGAACGATACCGATTATCCCAACTAAAATGAATAGATCTTTGAACTTCTTCACCGGTCTTCCTCCGATCCGATAGCTTTATTTCACTTTACCTTGTAATCTATATACATATGCCAGCACTTCGGCTACGGCTTGGAACAGATCCGCAGGTATCGAATCGCCGATTTCTGTTCTCTGGAAAAGGGCGCGTGCTAACGGCTTATTTTCCATCGTGATTACGCCATGCTCCTTGGCGATCTCCTTGATACGCAGAGCCACATAATCTTGACCTTTAGCTATAACTTTAGGTGCATCCATCTGCGTTCCATCGTACTTGAGCGCTACAGCAAAGTGAGTCGGGTTCGTAATAATAACGTCCGCTTTCGGCACCTCCTGCATCATCCGCTGGAGAGCCATCCGCCTTTGCCGCTCACGGATTTTCCCTTTGACGAGGGGATCACCCTCCATTTTCTTATACTCGTCCTTAATGTCCTGCTTGGACATCTTCAAGCTCTTCGCATGTTCGTATTTCTGATAAATATAATCAAGGATTGCCAGTACAAAAAGAGCACCCGCAATCTTCAAGCCCAGATTCATCGTCAATTGAGCCGTAAAATGAAATGAATCCTGTATCGAAACGTAGCCAAGCGTCGAAATCTGGTCCCTAGCGCCCCAAATCGTCGAATATACGAGAAAACCGATAATACACAGCTTCAATATCGACTTTAGGAACTGAACAAGTGAGCGCATCGAGAAGATGTTCTTGAAGCCTTTGATCGGATCGATCTTACTGAACTTCATTTTTAGCGGGTCACCGCTCAACAGAAAGCCGACCTGTGCATAATTGACGATAAGAGCCATTACTATCGCAACGAGGAAAATCGGTGCCAGCGTAAGCAAGATCTGAATGGCGTAATCACCGAACATGACCATGACATTCTCT
>DASYFA010000181.1:0-2987 GCA_036498705.1 Paenibacillus sp. | reverse complement strand
TCTTGATGGATTGAACTTCCTGGAAGGCAAGACGATGGACTTCGTGAACAAGAAGGCATTCCAAGGAACATTACTTGCTCATACAGATGGTCAAGTACCTAACCTGGTCGTCAATGTACCGGATATGACTCCGTACTCTTTCGGCTATCTCGTATACTTCTTTGAAAAAGCTTGTGGCATCAGCGGTTACCTGTCGGGCGTAAATCCATTCGACCAACCAGGCGTTGAAGCTTACAAGAAAAATATGTTCGCGCTTCTTGGCAAGCCGGGCTATGAGAAAGAAAAAGCAGCTCTGGAAGCAAGACTGTCCGAATAATATTACGACGAGTTTAATCACCAGAGGACAAAACGCCAGAAAGCAGTTCTTTTCGGGAAAACCGGATGGGCTGCTTTTTGGCACATTCATAAGGATGAGGATATCAATGTTGGAACGTTACAGAACAGTTAGGCAAACAGGCGAGAAGGAAATCGTCATTCGCAAATCGCGCTTTATCGGCCACATCAAGCCAGTGGAGAGCGAGGAGGAAGCGGTCGCTTTTATTGAAGAGATCAAGAAGAAGCATTGGAACGCTACTCACAATTGCTCGGCTTATATGATTGGCGAGAGAGATGAGATCCAGAAGCAATCCGATGATGGGGAGCCCAGCGGGACTGCAGGTAAGCCGATACTGGAAGTGATTAAGAATCAAAATTTAAAAAATGTGGCGATCGTTGTAACACGTTATTTTGGCGGTATTCTGCTTGGTGCAGGTGGTCTAATCAGGGCTTATACGGATGGTGCCGTTGCAGCAATTGAAGCTGGGGAAGCAATTACCCAGGTACTTCATCAGGAAGTTCTAGTTGAGCTCGACTATACCTGGCTGGGCAAGGCGGAGAATGAGCTTCACAATCGTGGAGTCCGCATGGGGCAGACCGAATTCACCGACAAAGTCACATTGCATTGCTTGCCGCTAGCAGGTGAGGCGGAGCAATTTATAAGCTGGATGACAGATATGACTCAAGGGCAGGCAGAGATGATGGCAGGTGACAAGGTTTATTTTATTGAAGGGGAATAATGCCTATGGCAAGAAGAGCAGTAGAGCAGGAGTTATCAAGGGAAAGAATTATGGATGCCGCGAGACATTTATTTATTACCAAAGGTTATCGGGGCATTTCCATGCGAAGCATTGGTCAGCATTTAGGTTACAGCCACGGGTCACTCTATTACCACTTCAAGGAGAAGGCGGAGCTGTTCTACGCGATTGTGGTGCAGGACTTCAACCATTTGACCCTGCTCTGTGAGCAGGTAACGAAGCGCCCGATGGTGGACGGACTCACGAAGACAGAGGAACTGATGTTGGAGTTCATTAAGTTTGGTCTTGACCATCCACATCAATACGAGATAATGTTCATGCTCCGGGATGAGGAGATATTGACCTACTGTCGTGCGGAACAGTCCAAATGCTTCGATAAGTTCAAGACGATTGTTCAGCGCTTCTTGAAGGAGGAGCAGCATCCGCTGCAGCAGAATCCTTCCTTTCCGCTTACTATGTTTTTGGGAATACACGGGTTTATTTCGTTCTACATCCAAGACCGTCTAACCTTTGATGAGATCATGCCCGCTGCAGTCGGCCATGTCAAAATGTTAAGCCAGAGCAGTTACCGTTTAACGTCATAGGGCGTTTTTGTTTTACATCTGGACTTTATCCATTTACATCATCATCGCTGTACTTCTGTATTACATTAATTAAATAGGGTAATGATGCGAGTGTTATATACTACTGGAGTTATTTCATACATGTGTACTTATTACAAGTTATAAAGGGCCTGAATCCAGAGGATAAGGCCTTTTATTTTTGCTATTTTGGACTAGAAATATTTGGATTGACGGAGATCCAGTGGTTTGATAAAGTGTTTTATAAGAAAAACCAAGTAATTACATATGAAATTATGGAATGATGATCTTACATATCTGGCAGCCTGGCTCAATTATCCGCTGCCGGAATTGATGAAAGGATGTGGCCTCTTCCAATGCATATAGAAGTACGAAATCTGGATAAGCACTTTGGTAATTTCCATGCCGTTAAAGATGTGAGCTTCGATATTGAAAAAGGGCAGTTGATTGGATTGCTCGGACCGAGTGGAGGAGGCAAGACATCGATTCTTCGCATGCTGGCCGGATTGGAGCAACCGGATTCGGGAGAGATTCTGTTCCATGGGAAACGTGTGAATGAGCTTGCACCGCAAGAGCGCGGAATCGGCTTCGTATTCCAGAGTTATGCGTTGTTTAAACATATGACGGTGTTCGATAATATTGCCTTTGGTCTTCAGGTTAAAAAAGTGCCGAAAAGTGCGATTAAAGAGAGGGTAATGGAACTGGTGGAGCTTACTGGACTTAAAGGCTTCGAGGGCCGTTATCCCCATCAGCTCTCCGGAGGACAACGCCAACGAGTCGCCTTCGCTCGGGCGCTTGCACCGGAGCCGCAGCTTCTATTGCTCGATGAGCCTTTCGCTGCGATTGATGCGAAGATTCGCCAAGAGCTGAGAGCTTGGTTGCGCGAGCTAATCGAGCGTGTTGGTATCACATCGATCTTCGTTACTCATGATCAGGATGAAGCAATTGAAGTCGCTGATGAGATTATGATTATTAGTGAAGGGCGGCTGGAGCAAAAAGGGTCGCCATGGGACATCTACCGGGAGCCGAGGACGCCATTTGTCGCCTCCTTTATCGGACAATCGACGCTGGTTGATTATCCGTCCGAGTTGAGAGGCTTCGAGGCCGAGGTAGCGGGTTCGCAGGTAAAGGCGCTGATTCGTCCTGAATATATTGAAATTGGCAGTGAACGGGATTTTACTTTGCTATCTGCTACGACTGCCGGAGTGGTGAAGCATGTTCATTTCAGGGGAAGTGAATGGCTGGTTGAGGTCGAAGTGGGAGGAAATGTGCTGACGACCTTCCGCTCGCTGGAGAAGGAGACACTTCAGATTGGGCAGGAGATTCGCGTTCT
>DASYFA010000180.1:0-4785 GCA_036498705.1 Paenibacillus sp. | reverse complement strand
CGGAACGGTGAACATCGATTCCATCGAAGATACCATGCCATATTCGAAATGGAATTGTATCTGAGCTTGAGACTGCCCGATCTCGTAATTTGATAGTTCATACAGCAGGCCATATTGCCCTTCGGAGGAAGCCAGCTTCAGCTCGGCCTCACTGATTCCTAAGGCTTTCAGGTAAGGTCGAGCCAATTGCTCCTTATCGGCCAAGCTGATATCCCCTTCCCGGGCGATCAGAGATTGCGTATTCTCACGACCGTAGTCGAGCAGGGTTTGCTTGGTAGCATTACTCGTAGAGATAACCTTCTCAAATGCGACGACATTGCCTTCCTGCATATTAACGTCGATGTTTAAAAGGCTTAATACGTCATCCGGGTCGGTAAAGGTAACATGAAAAACATCATATGGGAATTGTCTGCCATAGGATTTTGAATATTTGTTGACCAAATTTTCCTTAGCCAGATAGCCATACAATTCAGATTTTGTATCGTATGTAACGTGAGCATTCTGAAAATTACCGTTGAGGCCAAGCTCCGTCTGAGCGAACGAAGTAGCAGCTTGCCTGGCTTGCTCTTTGCTAATGTTCTTGCTTAATTGTTGCTCCGGCTCGTTCAAGGAAGGCAGCCATAGCTGTAAGACGATGAAGAGGACTAATCCAATGGCAGCAAGTATCCAGAGTGCTTTAGGTTTAAGCAATATCCCAGGTGAGTTCTTGGAAGTTTGCATATTTACAACTCCTTTAACGCTTTTTTCTAGAAATTGGTGTTAAAAAGTCAACTTTACAGCTCCGTTGATAACTAACAAGAAGTGAGTCAGGAAGCGGGACTGGAATTGAATCGCAACTAGAAAACACATTCAATTAAAGATAACATAGGGGGGCGAGGTTCGCCAATCCGGGTGTACTTTGCGAAAACCTGCAATATTCTCCGATAAGGGGTCGTGCGGCTCAGATAATGGAGTACCCTGATCATAGTTTCACGCCTTTTACGACTTTTTCGAATTATTTAATCCAAAAGAAACTTTGTGATACACGCCGATAAGGCTTATAATCCAATTTGACGAAAATGAAATGAAAATAATGAAATGAAATTAATTAAATAACTAACGGCCGAATTTCTTTACGAAAACGGGGGAACCGATTTTTAGGGGTGAATTTCGCTGAATCCTGGATATTCCATTGGATCCAAGCGAATAGGGCAACCGTTCATGTCCGAATCCGACAGCTAACCTCGTAGGCCTTTGAGCAGGGACCAATCAAAAGGCATTGGATTTCCAGTGCTTTTTTTCTTTGCTACAAAAAGGATGGAGTGATTAAGTTGCTGTTAAAAATGTGGGTTAAATGGTTCAGATTTTCCCCGCCACAGATTTTAGTAATGGGCTTCGCAGCCATTATTCTCGTCGGAGCGCTGCTATTAATGCTACCGATATCAAGCACAACAGGGGAATCTTTGCCGTTCGTTGATGCACTATTTACTGCAACTTCAGCAACCTGTGTGACTGGACTGATCGTCGTGGATACTGGGACATATTATTCTACGTTCGGTCAGGTCGTGATTATGCTGCTGATTCAGACAGGTGGTCTTGGGTTCATGACCGTCGCCACTTTATTCTCGATCGTGTTCAAACGCAAAATATCGCTTAAGGATCGTTTGCTGCTGCAAGAGGCAATGAACCAGAATACGATGGAAGGGATCGTTCGCTTGATTCGCAAGGTTCTGATCTATTCCCTGGTCATTGAGAGTAGCGCCGCGCTCATCTTTACGATTCGCTGGTCTTTTGATATGCCGTTCGGACGTGCGCTATATTTCGGAATATTCCATGGGGTCTCCATGTTTAATAATGCGGGGTTTGACTTATTCGGTCATTATCAGAGCCTAACTCATTATGTAGGCGATCCGATTGTTAACCTGGTGACGATGTTTCTGATTGTATCGGGGGGCCTTGGATTCATCGTATTGTCGGATCTCGTTGACTTCCGGAAGAACCGCAAGTTGTCGCTTCATTCCAAAGTGGTATTGACGATGACAGCTTCGCTTATTTTGGTCGGGGCCTTGGTTATTTATATATTTGAGTATACGAATCCGGGTACATTCCAGACTCTGGGTTGGGGAGAAAAGATTTGGGCTTCTTTCTTCCAATCGGTATCGCCGCGGACGGCAGGGGCAAATACGGTTGACCTGGGTTCGCTTAGACAGGCGACTCAATTCTTCATGGTCATCTTAATGTTTATTGGTGCATCCCCAAGTTCTACAGGGGGCGGGATCAAGACGACGACCTTCATGATCCTGGTCGGCGCTGTGATCTCGATGATCCGTGGGCGGTCTGATCTGGTACTGTTCCGCCATCGTCTGACTCAGGACCGCATCTTCAAAGCGGTCACGCTGACGATGCTGTCCTTGTTCCTTGTCATTGCTGTATCGATGGTATTATCAACAACCGAGAGTGCAAGCTTCCTAAGCATTCTGTTCGAGACGACTTCGGCATTTGGTACGGTCGGTTTGAGCGTAGGATTGACGGGTAAATTGACAATAGTAGGTAAATTTATTATCAGCTTCACGATGTTTGCCGGACGGCTTGGTCCACTGACGATGGCGTATGCGCTCGGGCCGAAGAAGGGCAAAGAATTATATAGACATCCGGAAGGTAAAATTATTATTGGATAAGGGGAAGGTTTAGCATGAAAACACAGCAGTTTGTAGTGATCGGACTGGGGCGTTTCGGATCTAGTTTGGCACTGGAACTGATGGGTCTCGGTTATGAGGTACTAGGGATCGACCGGGATGAAGAAATAGTTGATGAATGGAGCGACAAGCTGACACACGCTGTCGTGGCTGACGCAACGGATGAAGAGGTTCTCAAATCACTTGGAGTGCGTAACTTCGACTGCGGAATCGTAGCGATCGGCAATGATATTCAGATGAGTATATTGGCAGCAATCCTGCTTAAGGATCTTGGTTTGCCGACGGTAGTAGCCAAGGCGATCTCTGTACTTCACGGTAGGGCACTGGAGAAGCTGGGCGTGGATCGGGTCATTTCTCCGGAGCGGGATATGGGTATTCGGGTAGCACATCAATTGGTGACTCCGAATCTGCTCGACTATATCCAATTGTCCAAAAATTACAGCATCGTGGAAATGAATGTACCGGAATGCCTTAGCGGTAAAAGTGTAGGGGAACTTCATCCGCGAGCTCGCTATGGTTGTACGATTGTGGCCATTCACCGCGAGGATGGAGTGATCGTTGCACCGACAGCGATGGACCAATTGAAAACCGGAGACATTATGGTCATTATCGGCTCCAATGAGAATGTTGAAGAGTTTGAAATGATGGTTAACGAGAATATTTCTTAATCTAATCCCTAAGGTGTGATAATAGATGGAATCTGCAGCTACAGAGGCTATCAGGCACTTACTTATTTTGATTTTATTTGTTATTACGGTGGGCATGATCTCAGGGAAAATTGCTTCTATCCTCAGGCTCCCAGATGTTGCGGTCTACATTGCAACAGGAATGCTTCTAGGTCCAGGACTGGGCTGGATTCATGAAGCGAGCGGCTCGCTCGTCAATCAAATTATTCTGACGGTTGGGTCGGTATTGATCTTGTTTGATGGAGGACGCAACTTAAGGCTTAGTGGGCTAAAGAAAATTTGGATCAGCTTATCGCTGCTAAGTGTACCTGGTGTGCTCATTACGATGGCTGTTGTCGGTGTGGGCGTACATTACTTGTTCGGGGTAGACTGGGTGTTCGCCTTCCTGGCGGGTGCTGTGATCGCTTCTACGGACCCAGCATCCATTATCCCCGTGTTTAGACAGGTCAACATCAAGCAACGGGTCAGGGAGACTGTGGAGAGCGAGTCAGCCTTTAACGATGCTACTGGTTCGATCTTGACCTTCGCTTTTCTAGCGGCGGTGGTCGGCGGAGGCGAGCTTCGTCTTGGCACGATGGGCTGGGACTTTGTGAAGACAGCATTTGGTGGTATTGCCGTCGGCCTCGTTATATCGGGCTGTCTATCTTATTTCTCTGGGCATATTCGACGTGGGATTCTGCGTGAATATACGACACTCGTCATGATCGTATGTGCGTTGGCTAGCTATTTAGTCGCCGATCTATGTGGCTTTAGTGGATTTATGGCTACTTTTGTAGCCGGCGTGATCTGGGGAAATGCGGATATATTCAATTTGAATATGGAAGAGAAGAACTCCGAGATCAGGGTCGTCTCTGATAACATTACTTTAATGATGCGGATGCTTATTTTTGTCCTATTAGGCAGTCAGGTGAATTTCACCACGCTGGGACATTACTTCTGGCAGAGTCTAGCTGCCGTCTTGATATTGATGTTCGTGGCCCGTCCGCTAACGGTATTGATCTGTGCTTGGCCAGATCGTAAAGCGAAGTGGACCTGGCAGGAACTGCTCTTCATGTGCTGGGTGCGGGAGACGGGAGTCATTCCTGCGGCGTTATCAGGCATGATCGTAGGGATGGGCGTAGCCCATGCCCAGATTATATCAGCCATTGCCTTTATGGCTATTATGCTGACGATTATCGTCCAGGCCAGCACAACGGGATGGGTAGCGCGGAAGCTGGGGCTTGAAGTAAGCAAGGAAGCGGCACGCCCGTAAAGGGCGCGCTGCTTTTTTTACATATTAGATATAAAAGTTGTCACTCGGTGATCTTCATTCGGATAATCATAAGCCCCATTTATATAGTAAGAATCTCGATCAAATGGCTCCGAATATCGTTCACCCATTCTTTGATTTCACTGCTCAGATTCGTCTTGCTACCGTAGATCAG
>DASYFA010000179.1:0-5822 GCA_036498705.1 Paenibacillus sp. | reverse complement strand
CTGTAAATCTGATCTATCAACAGCAGACAGGTTTGGAGGATGAACTTTTATTTAGTGAACATATCTTGAAGAGAAATGTGTCCTGGAATTATAGATTGGACGGGGGCTGGCTTTTGGGAAGCAAGGCTTTCGCTGAATTAGGCGCCGAGGTGATGATTAAATGATTGTCAGTACTTTTTTGTCCGATATAGCCGATTATACAAATGGAAAGATTGCTAAGGTAGTGTTGAATGACACGGTAGAGATATCAAATTTCACGATTAAAGAAGTAAATGGATCAATGATAGCAATGCAGTACATTGTCCCGGCTACTCTTGTATCGACTATAAATAAAATTGAGCTTAAAGATGGCGATGACAATGTGATAAGCACCAATAACGTATTTGTTCCAATAGCCACAGATACATTGCTTCTACAAAATATCCAAGTGAAGGAGGTAAACGCCTGATGGCTAAAACAGATTGGAGATTAACGGATGTTGTAAAGCCTGAAGACATGAACAATCTTGGGCAAGAGATTAATGACTTGCGTAGTGATCTGAGTAATATTGATGTCCCTCCGGCTTCTTTAACGATGCCGGGGATTGTGCAACTCTCCAACGCAACGGATAGCGAGGCCGAGGATCGCGCAGCGACGCCGAAGGCGGTAAAGGAAGCCTATGATCGTGGTAGCGAAGGTATAGAGGCTGCAGTGAATGCACAAGTTGCGTCAGATTTGCTTGCAAGTACGGTTGCAGCACAGTTGGCGGATACAATGTATCAAACCGCAACAGGTACAGCAACCGCATTGATAGTGCCTATGTCAACGTTAACCGATGGTTACAGCAAGACATTTATCGCAAGTGCAAATAATAATGGAGCAGCTACAACTATAAATGGTAAAAACCTATATAAACCAAATATACAAGTTGCTCCAACTTTAATTGCAGGTAAGGCATACACAATTTGGTACAGACAAGCCAGTGATTGTTTTTTTATCAAAGCTAGTGCCGAGGGAACAGCAACTACGGCACAGGTACTAGCAGGAGTGCCATTCAGCAATGAATCTGATACAGGTCTTATTGGTACAATGCCTAACAATGGAACACAGAGTGCTACGTTAACAACACAAGGCGCAACAAAGACAATACCAGCAGGCTATTCAAGCGGTGGCACAATTACAGCTAATATTACTAATTTAACAGCGGATAAAATCGTTAAGCCTAATGTGGTTGGTGGGGTTACTGGTGTAGCCGATGAAATAATCGATATTCGAGCTGCATTAGATTCGATGAAATCGCAAAGTAACTACAGTAGATCTTGTACTATGTACCTACACCCTAATTTCTATAGGGTTGAATGTGCGGGGAATGTTGTAAAAATAAAAAAATTCTCTCTATCAATGGTTCAACTAGAAGAACGCACATTGCATACCTTTAACATTGTAGACAGATATTTATCCGATGTGTCTAATTTCAACTCTCCACATTCAATAGGACTTGGATACGATATTAGTTGGAACAGTTATGGACAATCTGTTGTAATTAATGTTAATGGTGTTATTTTAGCTTCTAGTAGTACATACTCTATGAGGGGATACTCTAGTTATGCTTTCAAAAATGGAAATCATATATGTGTAAATACTTATGGTGTATATATTTATGATTTAAACGGTACAATACTTGCTCAATCATCATATGGAGATGGGTATACAAGTGGTCGCCTAGAAGGTGTTATTTCTTACGGAAATATAGTTTATATGCATATATCTTATCTTGAGACAAATGGTACTACTAGGTACGCTTCATTCTATAGAATAACTCCTACCACAATTACAAAGATTACAGATTCAAACGTCGGCTTATGGTTCCCAATGATTCTTTCAGGTGTACAAAATTACATGAACTAGGAGGATTTAACGTTGACTTTTTTAAAGATTATTAATATTAGACCAACAAATAGAAATGGATCATTTGATTATAAAGGATTAAACACTGAGATGTTCAATCCACCAGACTATTCAGCAGATAATTCGTTCTGTTATGTTATCACCAGTGAAGAAGAAATTCCAGTTCATCCTGATGTAACTGTATTAACAGAAGATGACTATCAGCAATTGGTAGAGGAAGTAAGGAATAAACCTATTTATGATCCAATTACAGAGTTGCGTCAGGAAAACTCTGAATTAAAAGTGCAGAACTCACAGATCATGTTAGCATTGGTTGCTAATGATTTAATATAAGGAGGTTCGCAAATGGACTGGTATAAATTTGTAAAAGAACATTTTGAATTAGGCAACTATAATGAAGTAGCTGTTAAAGTTTATGTTGTAAAGAAAAAGATAACTCCACAACAGTACAAAGACATTACTAGATTTGACTATGTAGCTTAATACTCAGTTGGAAGTTACTATGCAATAAGGGTCTCCAACATGGAGGCATATTTTTTACGGCTCCCGTCTCTTGGGGGCTATTTCTTTTAAGAGGAGGAAGGGGGATTGGCGGGTGATAAACAGAGGTGTTTCGTCGGATTACGAGAGTAGAGACGGAAGGTGGACAGTATGGACAAGAAGCTGAAATAAAGCGATTGAAGCCAACGAGATAGAGGTGAGAAAAAGAAAGATGATTTAACTTAGTGTCCGGTACATGACCTTAGTTCGACCTATAATCAGAGAAACACTATGGTAAATTGATATTTGTGGGAATCGAGGAAAGAGAGACAAGTTACTCGATAGGAAAAGAACACGGTAAAACCGCAGACCGCTGAGAAATTCAGCGGCTTTTCTTTCTTTGTTTACAACAGGAATAAGCTTGAAGCTTTATTTCACAGCGGTAGTTATCTTAACAATCTTGAACACTTCACTCTCCATCCCTGAAAGGAGGTGAGTCAAATTGTCATCTATCCATTTAATGCGATCCGAGGGAAGTTGCTGGAATCTGTGCCGGAATTGAATGAC
Organism: Paenibacillus sp.; assembly: GCA_036498705.1. Classification (GTDB taxonomy): domain Bacteria; phylum Bacillota; class Bacilli; order Paenibacillales; family Paenibacillaceae; genus Fontibacillus. The sequence goes on along the minus strand of DASYFA010000179.1, from coordinate 2,888 downwards.
GTATACCATGTCTCGGAACAAGTTGAGGCTAGCAGTGCAAAACCATACGTTATTCTATCTCCTTCTATAGATAGCGGCGGTAGTCCATGGGCTGGATTGCGTTATCCAATCGAAGTCAGCCTATACGTTGACAAAACTAGTCCTGAACAACTTAACTCCCTAGCTGAGTCAATTACAAAGACGCTCAACAATCAGCTTCTAGAAGACGAGCTCACCGACAAATGGCTGACGCTTTATCTGCAACAATCCGTTACAGACATAATCGATGAGGAGCAGCAAACTATCAAACGCATCATGAGCTTCACTGTCATCAGTCCTCGTCCATTAACAGTAGAAAGTTCAATCGTTAACGACGATTGGCTATCCGCTATCGTAGCCTGGACACGAGAACTACTAGGTCAAGAGTGGTCCGTATACAGCGGAGCCTGGCCGCTACAGCCATCTGTACCTGCTGTAATGTGGAGAGTTAGCGAGATGGATATCACGCCCAAAGGAACATCATCCTTTGAAATTCAAAAGCGCTTGACCGCTTTTATTCAAGGCTTTGATTCCAACCAAGAACATAACGCTCTTCTGCAGCTTCTTGAGGCCCTTGGAACTTCATCCAGACTGCCGATGAACGAAGCGGATCGCCGTTATCTAACCGTCTCTGAGCCAAAGGTGAATACCAAAGTAACAGCTGATGGTTACACGAATCAAGGAGAGGGACCGCTCACGGTTACTTTAAGTGGAAGAACAAGCCGTCAGCCTGCTGGTACGGAAGGGCCATTGATGCACTTTGTACATTATGAATCCAATTTGAGGTGAGACATTTGCTATTTAAGAAAAAAATCGCACAACCCAAAGAGACATCCTCGCCGCTGTATTCACTGCAAGAGATGCTGGAGAATTCAGAGGCAATCCTTGGCGTGAAGCCAGAGGTATTGGTTGGGGCCACAGTGAGCATGGAGCAGGATGCATTTTATATTAAGGAAGCTGAAGAGCTTGTCCAACAATTTTTGAGGAAGAAGGTGCTGTAATATGGCAGGAGGAACTTGGAGTGTAACGAATCAACCGGTGTTGCCCGGTTTGTATATGAATTTTGTGAGTGCGGCCGGAACGGCGATCCAATCTGGAGCACGCGGCGTTGTCGTCGCCCCCGTCAAATCGCATTGGGGTCCCGTAGGTCAGTTTGTTGAGGTAAATAGCGAGACGGCGATTCGGGAAATGTTTACTGACAATGAGACGGATGGAGCAACAGCGTTCTCCACTTTATATCTTGCACTGCTCGGCGGACCGAACAAGCTGCTAGCTTATCGTCTGGCAGACAGTTCAGCGGCAGAGGCCACTATTCATTTGAAAAATACTGAGTCTAGCCCAGTAGATGCAATTACTCTGAAAGCGAAGTATCCTGGCAAACGCGGCAATGACTTCAAGGTAACGATTCAGCCAAGCCCGGTCATTACAAATACCAAAGAACTCAAACTGTACGAAGGTGGTAAACTGCTGCGGACGATTGCACTCGGAAGCGGCGAGGCGGCGCAGGCTGCAACTGCTATTAATAAAGACACGGGCAATCAATGGATTGTCGCTGAGAAAATAGCGGAAGGCACGCTCGCGGATGTATCCGGCGAAGCCTTTGCAGGTGGAGAGAGCGGAATCTCAGGCATTACTAATGCTGATTATATCAAGGCCACGGAAGCTTTTGAGACCCAGGACTTCCATGTACTGACGCTCGATGGTGTCACGGATGCGGCGCTCCGGACCAGCGTTATTGCTTGGGTGAAACGTGTACGTGGCGAGGGTAAAGGAATTATTGCCACACTTGGCGGCACTTCGGCCGAGGATACAGCCAGTGATGCGGTAAATAAAGCGATTGCCCGCAGTATGGCCAGCGATTATGAAGGGATCGTTAACGTGGGTACAGGGGCAAAAATGAACGGCAAAGAATACTCTTCCTCCCAGGTAGCTGCTTGGGTGGCGGGTCTGATTGCCGGTCAGTCCTTGAAGGAGTCAACTACTTATGCTGTTGCGCCGTTTGAGGATGTAACGCGTCGTTGGACTCGTTCCGAGCAAGAGCAGGGCGTGCAGAACGGGGTGTTTTTGCTGGTGCATGATGGTCGCAAGGTGAAGGTGCTTCGCGGGGTGAACAGTCTGAATACGTTTGGTGAAGGCAAGAACAGAGGCTGGAAGAAGATCCGCAAGATTCGTGTCATTGACCAGATCAACTCAGATCTGCAAAAAACCGCCGAGGATCACTATATCGGTAAAGTGAATAACACGGAAGAAGGCCGTCTCGCTTTGATCAGTGCGGGCAAGCAATATTTGCAGACCTTAGCTCTGGAAAATGTGATCGAATCCAACGGGTTCGATGTAACACTCGATCCTCGTTTTTATGGTAGCGGAGCGCAGTTCGTTCCTGAAGACGATCAGGTCTTCCTGGCGTGGACGGCGGATGATACCGATGTAATGGAACAAATTTTCGGAACGTTTTACGTACAATAAATCGATTATTAGGGGGATAACAATATGGCACAATATCTTGATCCAGGCCGCATTATTATGGGGACGTTCGGTCAGATTTTTATCGATGGAGTCTGGCAGTCGAACTTGAATCATCTGGAGGCGAATGTCGAAGCGGACAAGCGGGAACTGAACCTCGTTGGTACGGATTATACCGTATTTAAGTTGGGACGCAAAAAAGGAACCGGCACAATGAGCGGCTACAAAGTAACCTCGGATATGATTACGCGGGGCTTCCAGAAGTTCTCAATAATTAATAAGCTGGATGATCCTGAGGCATATGGCTTTGAACGCATTCAATTGAACGGATGTATGGTCGATAAAATCCAGCTTGCTAACTGGACCGCCGGCGAAGAGGTCGTTGAGGAAACGGCGTTTACGTTTGA
>DASYFA010000178.1:0-5317 GCA_036498705.1 Paenibacillus sp. | reverse complement strand
TGAGGAGCGGAGCGTACGTAGTTGGTACGTGAGCACCGGAAGGCCCGGCTGAATTCAAGATTCGATGTCGATTAAGCTACCCGCACTACTTCGTGATCAAAGGGAGACTTTTTAAACAACATCTAATAGGTAATTGAATAGGAAATCCACTAGGGGAGTCGTGATAACGACTGAGACAAGATAAATCTTGGACCCTTTGAACCTGATCTAGTTAGCACTAGCGTAGGAAAGTGGAGTCGGACTAAATTGCTATAGCTATATTTGCTAAAGTATAGGCCACTCCATATCCGGAGGGGCCTTTTTGTTGTGTAAATCGACCTGGATTTGCAGCTATATTCGGGTATATTTGCGAATCCAGGACTCCATCCGCTCTCGCAGGGGATTTCCTCATTCAAGAGATGTACAAGTTGAACGAATGAAAACTCAGGGAATAGGAGCAGTAGTTCAACTACACAGTTTCGAAAAAATTTGGAGGTGGAGATCATGAGTTTTACGAGACAGCTTCGTCAGCAGGCAGATCCTATTTTTCAAGCTATTTATGAACATCCGTTTATACGCGGGATCGCTAGCGGTAAGTTGCAGAAAGAGCAGTTAATCCATTATGTGAAGCAGGATTTTGAGTATTTGAACGCTTTTATGCGGATTTATGGCATCGCCATATCCAAGAGTAGTACCCGTGAGGAGATTGCGATGTTCAACGAGCAGATCAACTTCGTGCTTCATAGTGAAGTACACCCGCATAACAATTTTTGTAGTGTGGCGGGCGTCACTTATGAGGAACTTCAAGGCTTTCCTCTCTCGCCTTCGGCACATCATTATATCCGCCATATGTTGACCGTTGCACACGAAGGTAGCCTCGGTGAGATTGTGGCGGCGCTACTCCCTTGTCCATGGACGTATATTGAGATCGGCCAGCGCCTGCTTGAGGAAGTCAAACCTGATGAATCGCATCCGTTCTATGATTGGATTTATTTCTATGGTGGAGGGATGTCGGACTTAACCGAGCGATTCTGCCGTTATGTGGACGACTGGGCCGAGCGTGTTGCAGAAGCTGAACGGCTGCGGATGAAGGAGTATTTTCTGCAGAGCTGCCAACTGGAGTACATGTTCTGGGATATGGCATTTCGTCAGGAAGGATGGCCGGTTGCCATGGATTCAGGCAGCGGGCTGTGAGCCGAAACTGAAAGGGACTGTAGGCTGGTACTAAGTGGCCTGGTCCTATTTACCGATAGGGGAACAGGGCTACAAACTTGCTGTGGCATTAGATCCCAGACGGGTGGGGTGCAGAAATTGAAATCTGAGAATGGGGTTGATCTAGAAATGAGTACACTCGAACAGGATATTGCAGCTCTCTTAACTAAGGTACAAAAGACGCGGCCGCTTGTACATAATATGACGAACGTGGTCGTCACCAATTTCACAGCGAATGGTCTGCTTGCTCTTGGCGCATCGCCGGTTATGGCCTATGCCCGGGAAGAGGTTGCGGACATGGCCAAGGTGGCCGGCGCGTTGGTATTGAATATCGGCACACTGTCAACTGAGCAGGTGGAGGCAATGATCATCGCCGGGAAATCGGCCAACCTCCATGGCGTTCCCGTGTTGCTGGACCCAGTAGGTGTGGGGGCAACTCGTCTCCGAACAGAGTCGGCGCAGCGGATTCTGCGTGAGGTGAAGATTGCCTTGATTCGAGGCAACGCTTCGGAGGTCGCCAATCTAGTTGGTGAAGTGTTGGACATTAAAGGGGTAGACGCGGCTGAGAGCAGTGTGGGAGCGAATGCAGAGATAGCGCTCCGGGCAGCTCGTCAATTCAATACAGTGGTAGCCATTACTGGTAAGGAGGATATCATAGCCGATGGAGATCACTACCGGATTATCAGCGGCGGAGATGTGTTACTGACACAGGTGACCGGAGCAGGATGTTTGCTGACGTCTGTGCTTGGGGCTTTTGCGGCGGTTGAAAGGGATATGATGCTCGCTGGTACGGCGGGATTGGCTTATTACGGTGCGGCTGCAGCTCGTGCAGCGGAACGGACAGCTTCGTTAGGTCCGGGCAGCTTCCAGATTGCCTTCCTGGATGAGCTGGCCAAGCTTCATCCTCATTCAGTTAAGGGGTATGCGGCTATTGCAGAGGCGGGTAGCATGGCTGCTAAAGGTGAAACAAAATGAGTATTCCTAGAGCTCTGACGATTGCCGGTTCAGATAGCGGTGGTGGTGCTGGAATCCAGGCCGATCTCAAAGCTTTTCAGGAGCTGGATGTGTTCGGAATGTCGGCGATTACTGCGATCACGGTTCAGAATACACTTGGTGTGGAGAAGGTGTATCCACTGCCACCTGAAGCATCGGCGGAGCAGATCAGGGCGGTTGGCTCGGATATTGGTGTCGACGCGCTCAAGACAGGAATGCTCTTCAATGCGGAGATTATTGAACAGGTTGCGGGACAGATCGCCAGCTTCGGCTGGCAAAATGTGGTCGTTGATCCGGTGATGATTGCCAAAGGCGGGGCTTCGCTGCTGCTCACCGAAGCGATCCAGGCGATGAAGGAGCATTTGCTCCCGCTTGCCCTGATCGTTACGCCGAATATTCCAGAAGCGGAAGTACTGTCCGGCATTCAGATCCGTACGATGGAGGATCGTCGCGAAGCTGCGAAGCGTATCGCCGAACATGGAGCGCGAACCGTGGTGATCAAGGGCGGTCATGATCAAGGGAAGCGGGTGATAGATCTGTTGTACGATGGCAGCGTATTTACAGGACTTACTGGTAGACGTATCGAGACCAAGCATACGCACGGAACCGGCTGCACATTCTCGGCCGCAATCGCAGCAGGCCTAGCCAAGGGGCTGACGGTAGAGCGGGCCGTTGAGGAGGCACGCGCCTTCATTCAAGCGGCGATTGAGGACTCACTTGAGTTGGGCCAGGGTCATGGACCAACGAATCATTGGGCATATCGCCGCAGAAAGGAGCAGCTCTGATGAACGAGAATAGGACGTCTCGAGAGACAAAGACTTATGAGACATCTACCGGAGAAATCCATCGGGAAGTCGAACAGGGAGGAACCCGGGGGCTTGATGGAATTGGGCAGAGTAACAACTGCAACCGGAAGGAAATCAAGCTCAATTCAGTGAATCGGAGCTCACTAGACGGCGGTCTGGAGGAAAATAGATATCATATCGAAGAACATGGAAGAATTCCTTCCGAACAGATGCGAGAGTATCTGCAGCTCTACTTGGTCGTTGGTTCTGCGAATTGCAAGGATGATCCCGTCAAGGTGGTGCGTGAGGCATTGGAGGGCGGAGTTACGCTCGTTCAATTCCGGGAGAAAGGACCTGGCAGTCTGACAGGTGCAGTCAAGCTTGAATTGGCTGAACGATTGCGGGCCCTTTGCCACAGCGCGGGAGCTTTGTTCATCGTCAATGACGATGTAGAGCTAGCGCTGGCGGTGGATGCCGATGGGGTTCACATCGGCCAAGAAGATGAGGAGGCGGACCGCGTGCGTGCCCGTATCGGCGAGCGGATACTTGGTGTATCCGCAATTACGGCCGAGGAGGCAAGGTCCGCCATCCGGCAAGGGGCCGATTACCTCGGCATCGGCCCGATCTATCCCACGAGCTCCAAGGAGGATGCTCGTGCCGTGCAGGGTCCGCAGGTGCTGAAGAAGCTGCGGACCCAGGGCATTACCCTGCCGATGGTGGGCATCGGCGGGATTACCGCGGAGCGCGCGGCAGAAGTCGTGTCCGCCGGAGCGGATGGTGTCGCCGTTATCTCGGCGATCACCCAGGCGGACAACGCCCGCAACGCCGCGGCCGCGCTCAAGAGCGAGGTGCTTCGCGCCTTAGCAAGCTCAAGCTCAGCCACGCAGGGCTCAGAGGTGTAAAGGCATTTTTGCTAACGCAGCTACGCCCGTAAATACGGACCTAACGGTCATAACCGTCCCTTAGAGGGCGATTTTCGGATATTATGATCTCTAACGGACACAGCTGACCGTTACATGATAAAAATAACTTTTCTGTGCGTTTGGCAGCGTTTAAGAGTCACATATGTCCGTTAAAATTCGATAACTGCTGATTTTCGCTTCTAAGCGTCACGGCTGTCCGTTACAAATACGATGATTGGGAAGTCCACAGTAGAACGGACATACGAAGCATCGAACGAACCTAACGGACATGGCTGTCCTTTAGAGGGCAAAGTTTCGGACATTATGATGATGCACATTATAGGGTCTTCTCCGGTAAACACTACTCCGAGAGGCCCTATTTTTGTGCCGGATTCGGGAAGTTTGCCTCTGTCGTTATGCTTAGGCTCGATAGCCATGTGATTGGACTACTACCATGCGATGCAGGATCAATGGAGTATTTGAGATATCGCATAGAGTGCGATATATTGACTGTATTCACGGATGATCTGTACAGGGGGATGCTACCAATCATGATAGACATATTAATTGCTGACGATGACCGGCATATTCGCGAGCTGGTTGGCTACTATTTGCAGAACGAGGGGTATCAAGTGATTGAGGCTGCTGATGGCAACGAGGCTTCGGAGCTTCTCTTTTCTCGGCATATCGATCTTGCGATCGTAGATGTTATGATGCCCGGTAAGGATGGGTTTCAATTATGCGAGGAAATCAGGCGATATTATGACTTTCCGGTTATTCTGTTGACGGCCAAAGATCAGCTGGCGGATAAGGAACGTGGATACTCGGTGGGGACTGATGATTATTTAACGAAGCCTTTTGAACCGCAGGAGCTGTTATTCCGGATCAAGGCGCTACTCAGACGCTATCAGATGGTAAGCGCGGAATCGATCAAGCTTGGAGACACGATCATGAACCGTAAAGGGTATGAAGTGCATTGCAAGGGCAAGCAGCTTATGCTGCCTTTAAAAGAATTCGAGCTGTTGTTCCAGTTAGCCAGTTATCCGGGGCGGATATTTACGCGCGAGGAGCTGATCGAATTGATCTGGGGCATCGATTTTAATGGGGACGACCGTACGGTTGATGTTCATATCAAAAGATTACGCGACCGCTTCAAAGACAATAACGATATCACGTTTACAACAGTACGGGGTGTCGGCTACAAGCTGGAGGCGGCCAGCTCATGAAATCACTGTATATCCGTATTTTGTTCACGTCGATTCTCGTTATCCTCGTCAGCAGTTTAACGGCCTTCATTGCTTCGAATATTTATTATCAACACAATCTGAAGCCATATAACGATCAGAAGATCAGTCGGATGGCTGAACAGATACAAGCTTTCTACGAGACGAATCGTGAGGTTAATTTGGACACCTATCTGGAGCATGTTGGTGATCTGGGCTATCA
>DASYFA010000177.1:0-10273 GCA_036498705.1 Paenibacillus sp. | reverse complement strand
CTTCCGGTGCTCACGTAGGTTTTGCCTACGCTCCGCTCCTCAGTCCCTAGCTTCATCCAACCTTCTCGGTGCTGAAAACCGAACTTTTTGAACAGGTATTTTAAGAGGAAGTTCAAAAAGTCCGCTTTTAAGTTAATAATTCTATCAAGCAGGAATCGAGAAAATGAAGTAGAATGTTAATGTAGATGGGGATGAGGAAGGAGGCACCAGGATGGCTGAAGTGGATTACACGGAGAAGGAATTGTTTGAGACGATCGAGAATCTGTGCCGCAGCAAAGTAGATGAATTCCGGATGATCGGATATGAGCATGTTACTGAAGAGGAAATATGGAGCTGTGTCAGCCAGAAGTATGAGAAGAATGGCTTTCCACCATTGCATCAATTGGTAAATGATATCCTTTCTTTGAAGATAACCCATTTTATGAACTATTTGACGATTTCAGCTTTTCGTGGATCCCATTTAGATTAAGGGGTCTTTTTTGTGCTCCATCAGTGATAACCGATCTATTTGAACACGCATATGAGAGCCGGCTGTAATAAAAACGACAAAATTTGTTAAATTGACGGTCGATTCTTGCCTAGCTATAATAGGAATATTGAGAATTGAAAGGGGATCGAAGTACGGGATGAAAAGAATAGTGGCATTCATAACCGTCGTGGTTGTCCTATCAGGCATAATGGGTTGGACAACCCCAGGCTTACTGAAAAGCATGCGTCTCGGCCTGGATTTAAAGGGCGGTTTCGAGATTTTGTACGAGGCTTCACCTTTGGAAGGCGGGGCTAAAGTAACCAAAGAATCGCTGGTCAAAACCGCGCAAAGCTTGGAGAAACGTGCTAACAAGCTCGGCACGAGCGAACCAGAGGTTACAACGGAAGGCACGAACCGGATCCGTGTGAAATTGGCCGGTGTGACTGATGAAGCAGAAGTACGTAAGATGATGAAAGAACCTGCAGAATTGACGTTCCGTAGTAAGGATGGAACTGAGAAGAACGCAAACGAATATAACAAGATCGAAATGATTGGTACTGACTTCGCCGAGAACGGTGCTGCGGTTCAGTTCGATAGTATGAATAGACCACAGGTAAGTATCAAGGTGAAGAGTAAAGATAAATTTGCTGAAATAACGAAGCGTTTGTTAGGACAGCCTCTTGCTATTTATATGAATGAGGAATTGGTCTCTGACCCGGTTGTACAAGCTGTTCTCACCGATGGAACTGCTTCAATCAGCGTAGGCAACGATATGGATAAAGCGAAAGAGCTCCGTGACGTTATCAATTTGGGTGCTTTGCCTTTGAAGCTTCACGAGAAATACTCGCAGAGCATTGGTGCTACCCTGGGTCAGCAATCATTGAAGTCTACGATCGAAGCAGGTTTGATTGGTTCGGTGTTTATTCTAGTGTTCATGGTAGGAATGTACCGGGCACCTGGACTTATCGCTAGCTTTGCTTTGATTTTACACACTTGGCTTTTGATTGCGGTGTTCGCGTGGGCCAACTTCACGTTGACTCTGCCAGGGATTGCGGCGATCATTCTCGGGATCGGGATGGCTGTCGATGCCAACATCATTACCAATGAACGGATAAGAGAAGAGCTTAGGAGCGGCAAGAGCGTGATGTCGTCTGTAAAAGCAGGGGGCAAGCATTCTCTTCGGACGGTATTGGACTCCAACATTACGACGATTATCGTAGCTATCGTGATGTATATTTACGGTACTGGATCAGTTAAAGGGTTTGCCCTTGTCCTTATCGTAGAAATCGTACTTAGTATCGCAACGAATGTTTACTTTGTCCGGTTCCTCCTTAACTTGCTGCTCAAAGCTGGTAAGCTGATGAAACCGAAATATTTCGGTGTTAAGGAGAGTGAGATTCGTGCACTTTGATAAAAGCATTAAGAAACTGGATTATGTGCATTTAAGTAAATACTTCTTCGCTATATCGATTGCATTAATCGTGCTTGGCGTAGTTTCCTTGTCCTTCTTTGGATTGAATTATAGTGTAGACTTTCAATCAGGCTCTAACGTTGATGTAAAAACAACCAAGTCGATTACGAAGACTGAGATTGAATCGATTGTTAAGAATCTCGACATTGCAGAGGGAACGACCATCAATGCCGGTGAGGAGACAATAAGCATCCGCTTCACAAAGGTGCTCGATGAAGATCAGGACGTAGCACTGAAGAAAGAAATAAGCAAGCTTGATGAGAATGCAGCTTTTGAGGTAAATACGGTAGATACGGAAATGGCCAAAGAGCTGGCGCAAAATGCGATTAAAGCGGTTCTTATTGCGTGCTTAGGGATTATTGTTTATGTTAGTATTCGTTTTGAATGGCGTTTTGCCGTAGCGGCAGTTATTTCTCTGCTGCATGATGCGATTCTGGTTATAGCGATCTTCTCTATTTTCCATCTTAAGGTCGATCTTACGTTTATCGTTGCTGTACTGACCATTATTGGTTACTCTATCAACGATACGATCGTTATCTTTGACCGGATTCGTGAAAATATGCGGTTTAGCAAATTGAAGACCAAAGAGGATCTTAAGGAACTCGTCGATCATAGTATCGCTCAGACGATCATGCGTTCGATCTATACGGTTTTGACCGTATTCATTGCAGCTCTCTTCCTGTTCTTACTTGGTGGAGAATCGATTAAGATGTTCTCACTTGCTATGACGATCGGTCTTGTGCTCGGGGCTTATTCGACTATCTTTATCGCCAGCCCGCTGTGGTATGTGCTTAAAGTAAGAGAAAAGAAAAAACCGGCTAAGGCGGCTTAAGCGATTAAATAGAGAGAAGTATTGTTGCTTGGTATGTAGAGCCGCGTCGATTACGACGCGGCTCTATCATTCTTTATTAGTTCTCGGGTTTCAGGGGGGATATCATGGGACGCGAACAAACTATCGGTGATGATTCTGTTGCTGCAGTTAGTATGGTGAGTAATGTGGCTCTTGCGGCATTAAAAGGAACCGTAGGCTTATTGTTCAATAGCCGTGCAATGCTAGCTGATTCGCTATTCACGTTATCTGAGGTTTTGTCTACTATAGCTTCTAAATTGACGGATAAATGGAGATTGTTCTATCATCGCAAATCACCATTTTCCCGACGAGACCCCGTGCAGAAAGCTAATACTAGCTTACCGATCGCTGTATTCGTAGCGGTTCTGCTTCTGCTCGGCGCTATGCAGACGATTATTACGACACTAACGGCTATTTTTGAAAGGAAGGTTGCTGCGCCCGGATATGTAGCCGGTGTCGTGGTTGTTGTCTCTCTTGTCTTGAAGGAACTAATTTTTCAGATACAGTACCGCTTTTCAATTGCAGGAGTGGAGAAGGAACGTGAGGATGACGTTGAGAACCACCGTTATTCACTTTATTGCTCAATCATTGTCATGCTGGGCGTATTTGGAGCGATGGCTGGTCATGCTCTAGATATACCGTTCATGCTCTATATCGATCCGATTATGGCAATGATCGTGGCGATTCTTGTAGCCTACAGAGCTTATTTGATGGTTCGCAGGGCAATCAACAATTCGCTAGTGACAACGTTGGTCGAAGAAGATACAGAGAGGTTCATTGAAACTGTTCAGCGCGTTCACGGAATTATTACTGTCGAAGATTTGCTTGCACAAGAGCAGGGGCATTATGTGAAGGTAACTGCCAAGATTAGTGTGAATCCGCGGATTACTGTTACAGAGGCGAATGATATCGCTAACCGGGCCAAGGTGCTGCTTATGCATCGCTTCTCTCATGTGAATGATGTCAGTATTCTTGTACAGCCTTATGATCCCGGCTATCCCTACAAGAGTAATCAGCTCGGACCGAATGAGGATACGCCGAACTTGCTGCAATAGAGTTCCGAACATATTTCTGGTTTCACTTCGTGGTCAAAAGCGGGGGTCCGGTAGGAGAAAGAAGGTGTAAGTCGTTGCTGCAATCGAAATACCATTGGAATTTATCTCCTTGTGATCTGGAGGTCTCTCGTCAATTACAACAGCAGCTGGGGATTCCGGCTATGCTTGCTTCATTGTTAGTGACACGGAGAATTACAAATCCCGAGGATGTTTCAAATTTCCTGGATCACTCCTTAACGGGGTTGCATGATCCATATCAGATGAGTGGAATCGAGGAAGCGGTTCCAAGAATTCGTAAGGCCATAGAGGCCGGGGAGCGAATATTAATATACGGGGATTATGACGCAGATGGAGTATCCTCAACCGCCCTAATGATTGAGCTGATGCGAACGCTACAGGCCAACTTTGAATTCTATATACCGCATCGCTCGAAGGAAGGTTATGGATTACATAACCATGTTCTCAAGCAGGCTCATGACAATGGAGTCAGCCTGATCATTACGGTAGATACCGGAATTAGCGCTGTGGAGCAAATCGCTTATGCTGCTGAGTTAGGGATTGACGTGATTGTTACCGACCATCATGAGCCACCAGCAAAGCTGCCTGAAGCTTATACGCTGATCAATCCGAAGCTTCCCTATTGTTCTTATCCGTTCAAAGGATTGGCTGGAGTTGGGGTAGCATATAAGCTGGCTAGTGCTCTACTCGGCGAGGACACTCCCGCTGCATGGCTTGAACTTGTAGCCCTGGGAACCATAGCGGATCTGATGCCGTTGATGGATGAGAATAGAGTTCTTGTTCGCATGGGGCTTGAGCAGATGACAGCATCTTCCTTCCCAGGTATTTCGGCATTACTTCATACAGCTGGATGGAAAGAAGGAGAGGTTACCTCTACGAATGTAGCCTTCGGTCTGGCGCCGCGTATCAATGCGGCGGGGCGAATGAACCATGCATTTAACGCGCTTAATGTACTAACCGCAACGAGCATGGAAGTGGCGGAGGACGCGGCAGAGAAGCTGGATTTGCTCAATAGAGAGCGTCAGCAGCTTGTGGATGATATCGTAGGCGAAGCGTTCGAACGGATTGAGGCCGCCGAAGCCGTAGGAACGCTCCCCGATGTGCTAGTAGTTGCCGGAGAGGGCTGGAATGTTGGCGTTGTCGGTATTGTTGCTTCTAAGATCCTTGAACGATACTACCGTCCAACTCTGGTACTCGGTATTAATGCTGTCACGGGAGAATGCAAAGGATCAGCGCGCTCCATTCCAGGATTTGATATCTATGAGGCCTTAACGCATTGTGATGCGCTCCTTGATCATTATGGGGGACATCCTTCCGCAGCAGGCATGTCATTGCATAGAGACCGTCTGGAAGAGTTCGAACAGAAGTTGAATGAGTTTGCCCAGAACGTTCTTAGGCCGGAGCACTTCATCCCGTCCCTACAGGCTGATCTTGAATGCAGATTACGGGAGATCACACTACCTGTGATTGAACAATTGTCCCGTATGGCGCCGTTCGGAATGGAGAACCCATCCCCGCGATTGCTTGTCCGTGATGCTGAATTATTGGACTATAGGCAGATGGGGAAGGATGGCAAGCATTTGAAGTTGACGATCCGTCAGGATGGAAGTATGATAGAGGCCGTTGCCTTCGGCAAAGGGGAAGTATTTAAACTTTTAACACCGGAAGCGAGAGTTGATCTGGTCGTCGAAGCAGCGATTAATGAATGGAATGGACAGCGTAAACCACAGTTATTCATTCAAGATATTTCGATCTCGCATCTGCAGGTGTTTGATTATCGCGATGCGCTGGACCCTGGTAAGAAGATCGAGGAATTGCAGAAGAGCCTGCTAACAACTTCGTATTGCGGCTCCGGAACGATGGCTGTCGTCTCCAGTCGCAGAGCTGATTTACTCTCCGTTGGACATTTGGAGGGGACTTCGGTTTGGGTCTATGACCAAGAACAGGGTATCAGTCCCGGCAGGTCTGAATCGGATGCCGGAGATGAGGTTACAGTAAAAACATTATTTGTGATGGAACTTCCGGAATCGCCGGAAATTTGGAACAATATGCTGTCTAGCTTCGGTAATCTGGAGCGGGTATTTCTGCTTCATCCACGCTCATCGATGGATCTACTCGAAGCACCGTCGCGTGATCGATTTAAGCAGGTTTATATATTCCTCAGGAAATATGTTGGGCTGGGTGAATGCGATGAAGAACGAGTGATCGCTGAAGTAATGACCCGTTTTGGAATTTCTCGCCGTATGTTATATTTTATTCTGGATATATTTGTTGAATTGGATTTCATCGTTCGGAACGAAGGACAGATTGAAGTGAATCCTGCGCCATCGAAACGTCCTTTAGAATCGGCACGGGGGTATCAAGCCTTAGGACTGCTTGCCGAGATGGAGCAAATATTGCTCTATGAAGAAGTACCGCAAATAACGGAATGGATCACCTGCCAATTACAGGGGGTTTCATAGTATTTGAATTTTGTTCAAGGTATACGTAGAAGTCTATTATATGTTGATGGAGGAGATTTTATTGGATTTAAAACCGTATATTCGTGTCATTCCTGACTTTCCGCAGCCGGGTATCAGTTTCAAGGATATTACGACTCTGTTGAATGATGGTGAGAAATACAAGGAAGCAATCAATGCGATCAAAGAGATGATAAGCGACTTGAAAATCGATGTCATCGCTGGGCCGGAAGCTCGTGGTTTTGTCGTTGGAGCTCCGCTTGCTTATGCGCTTGGGGTTGGTTTCGTGCCGATTCGCAAGAGCGGTAAGCTGCCGTATGAGACGATCGAGGCAGGTTATGATCTGGAATATGGCAAAGATAAACTGGCGATGCATAAGGATGCTATCAAGCCTGGGCAAAATGTATTGATCGCCGACGACCTACTGGCTACGGGGGGCACAATCGCAACCTCCGTAGAGCTCGTTCGTGAGCTTGGAGGTAATGTCGTAGGAACTGCTTTCCTGATTGAGCTCAGCGAGCTTAACGGACGGGCGAAGCTGTCGGACATTAGCGTATTCTCTCTCGCAAAATATGATTATTAATTAGGTATTTCTGAACTTGACTAATGATACAGCAAGGGCGGTCTTCCAGTAGTGAATCACTACACTGGAGACCGCCCTTTTCTATAGGATAATAATTAAGCAGCGTCTTCCTTCTCGTTAGAGAGGCCGAAATGCTGGATGATTTTGAAGAACAAGCTAAGCAGGATACCTACAATTGTAGCCAGGGCCATTCCCTTCAACTGCACGTGCCCGAATGTTACTGTAGCGCCGCTAAGTCCGACTACAAATACGACAGTAGTAAGAATCATATTCGTGGCCTTGGAGAAATCAACCTTCTGTTCGACGAGGATACGAAGACCGGAAGCGGCGATGACGCCGAACAAGAGCAGCGATACTCCGCCCATAACCGGCTCAGGGATATTGGCAATGACAGCCGAGAATTTACCTGAGAAAGAGAGTAAGACAGCAAAGACAGCAGCTCCACCAATTACATAGGTAGAGTATACTTTGGTTAACGCCATAACGCCGATGTTCTCACCATAAGTCGTATTCGGGGTTGAACCAACAAATCCTGAGAAGACAGTGGAAATCCCATTCGCTAGCAGGGAGCGATGCAGACCAGGGTCCTTCGATAAATCTTTGCCAACGATATTACCTGTAACGAGCAAGTGGCCGATATGTTCTACGATGACGACCAGTGCAACTGGAATGATCGTAATGATGGCCCCTGAGTTCCATTGAGGTGTCGATACGGTAGGCATAGAGAACCATTTTGCCGCGCTGATTGCTCCGGTATTCACTTCACCGAGGATTAGAGCGAGGATATAGCCAACCACGATTCCGATCAAGATATGAATGATCTTAGGGAAGCCGCGGAAGAGTACTGCACCAAGAATGGTTACACCGAGAGTTACGAGTGAAAGTGTAATGTTTGTGGAATTTGGTATAAATGTTTCGCCAGGGTTTTTAGAGATCCATCCAGCCATACCGGCAGCTACAGGAATTAGCTCTAGACCGATTAATGCGACGATAGCGCCCATAGCGGCTGGTGGAAATACGATGTCGATCCATTTAGTTCCGATATATTTTACGAGTAAACCTACCAGGATGAAGATAAGACCGGTAATGATGAAAGCGCCCAAAGCAAGTGAATATCCATTGCCCGGGTATTCTTTGAGTACTAAAGTAACAGGGGCGATAAAGGCGAAGCTTGATCCGAGATAAGCAGGTATTTTGCCTTTACAAATAAGAATGTAGAGCAGGGTGCCGATTCCGTTCATCAGCAGGATCATGCCTGGATCTACGCCGAATAGATTCGGTACCAGTACCGTACTGCCAAACATGGCGAACAAATGCTGAATACTTAACAGTACGCCAGGCCCGAAAGGAACTTTCTCATTAACTTGAATTTCACGTTGCAAGCAGGGTCACTCCTCTATTATTTTAACGTTCTTAGACATCCTTAATATGATAAGGACAATCTCAACATTTTTCAACAATAAATTTAACCCGCTATCGGTCTTTTTCAGAATACCCGAGTAAAGTTGAATATACACAATCATCCTTGAAGATGATATGGAGCGCGGATGCCAAAAAGGCCCGGTGTCTGCATTGCTGCAAATCCGGACCCTAGGTACCATAGATTCATTAGAATTTCTCTATAAGTGAATGATTAAACCTTTAGAAGCTTCTGCTTAGTTGTTCGGCGTAATCGCCGATGATTGGTAGCTTCGTCTGCTTACCTTGCAAGGCAAGCAACATAAGCACGATCCATAGTACAAAAGAGAGCGGAACGAGAATAAACGAGATGATCGTACCGATAATTGGAATGAATCCTAGAATAATATTAATTAGTGTTAAAGCGCCAAAGACGATGAGAGATTGGGCAGCGTGAAACTTAACAAAAGAGCTTCTTTTCTCGATAACTAGGAAGATGATACCTGATACAAAGCAGAATACATAACATAGAAGACCGGCCACTTTGGGGTCTAACCCGGTCGAGGATGGATCGACATTCGGATTGTTCATAAGAATGGGATTCCTCCTAATAAGAAATAAAATTGAAATTTTCTGTTATATGGATATTCGTCAGTTGATGGATAATTCCTCTTAAGAATGAAACATTATTTTCAAATATACGGGAAATTAGTTGAAACCTGTCGGACAGATTCCTCTCCTTTCTCTCATAGCTGTTCAAAATCAAGACACAATAGTTGACGGCAGTGTATGTAAGAGGCATAATTATAGGAAATCAAAACTGGGGGTATAGTGCCCTCTAACATACAAATCTCAATCTAGATTGATATATAGAAAGGACTCGGACAGGATTAAATGGGCATAGAGCGATTACTTGAAAAGGCGTCTGCCTATATAAAAGAACCGGATCTTCCTCGTATCCGGGAGGCGTATGACTTCGCAGAGCAGGCCCATCACGGCCAAGTGCGTAAATCCGGAGAACCGTATATCCAACATCCCTTGGCGGTAGCGGAAATCGTCGTAAGCATGCAGATGGACGTTTTGTCCATTATTGCAGCGCTTCTTCATGATGTGGTAGAGGATACTACCGTCTCCTTGAAGGAGATCGAGAATCAATTTGGCACGGAGTGCGCCTTGTTGGTTGATGGTCTAACCAAGCTCGAGCGGATTAAGTTCCGTTCCAAGGAAGAGCAACAGAATGAGAATTATCGCAAAATGTTTATAGCAATGGCGCAGGATATTCGCGTGATTGTGATTAAGCTTGCTGACCGCCTTCATAATATGCGGACCTTGAAATATCAATCTGAAGAGAGCCAGCGGCGTATAGCTTATGAAACACTGGAAATTTTCTGTCCAATAGCAAATCGTCTCGGTATTTCTGCGATTAAATGGGAAATGGAAGATATTGCACTTCGTTATTTGAATCCTCAGCAGTATTACCGGATTGCTAATTTAATGCGCAAAAAACGGGCAGAACGAGAAGAATATATTGCGAATGTGATCGGGCGGATTAGAGAGAAGCTGGAGGAAATGGGAGTAGAAGCTGATCTATCAGGCCGTCCTAAGCATATCTATAGTGTCTATAATAAAATGACGATGAAGAACAAGCAATTTAATGAAATTTATGATTTGCTTGCCATTCGTATTATCGTTAACAATATTAAGGATTGTTACGCAACCCTCGGAATTATCCATACGTTATGGAAGCCGATGCCTGGACGATTTAAAGATTATATTGCCATGCCTAAGGCGAATATGTATCAATCCCTCCACACGACTGTGGTTGGACCGAATGGCGAGCCAACGGAAGTGCAAATCCGTACTTGGGAAATGCACCGTACAGCAGAGTACGGGATCGCGGCGCACTGGGCCTATAAGGAAGGTAGCTATAAGGGTGGTCCAGAGAACAAAATGACGTTCTTTAATGAAAT